>JAJYGO010000095.1 GCA_021785115.1 Chloroflexota bacterium
GCCGATGGCGCGAGTACCGAGTGAGAACGACGACGAGCGAGAACGGCCAGTCCGACGGCGGCGATGCCGATCGCGATGCCGATCAGCTGCGCCGTCTTGAGGCCGAGCAGGACGCTCGGCTCGTCGCGCAGGAAGAAGAGCACGAAGCGGATGGAGGCCAGGCCTCCCAGGTACGTGGCGGCCAGGGCGCCGGGCGCCATGAAGGGGCGGCGCCTGATCGCCCAAAGGGCGACGAACAGGCCGAGCAGCGCGATCGCCTCGTAGGCCTGGGTCGGGTGGAGCGGCGTGTCCAGCGGCGCCATGGCGGCAGGGTTTCGGTAGACGACAGCCCACGGGACCGTGGTCGGGATGCCAGCGGAGTCGCCGCCGATCAGGCACCCCACGTGGCCGATCGCCTGGCCGATGGCCGCGGCTGGCGCCGCCACGTCGAGCGCTGCCATCCAGCTGACGCCTCGGCGCCGGGCCAGCACGACCAGCGCCAGCGCCCCGGCCACGAGGCCGCCGTAGAACGAGAGGCCGCCGGTCCACACCATGAGCAGGTGGGCCGGGTCAGCGGCGAGATCGGGCAGGCCGTTCTGGAGGACGTAGAGGAGCCGCCCACCGGCAAGGGCCGCCACCGCGACCCAGATGACGGCGTCGGCCACGATCCCCGCCGGGAGCCTCCGGCGACGGGCCTCGTGGTCGGCGACCGAGTAGGCGACGAGCATCGCGAGGACGAGGGTCAACCCGTACCAGCGAATGTCCAGCCCTGCGACCCTGAAGGCGACCGGGTCGATGTCGATGACGAAGGGCATGTACGGGCCTCAGTGGCGGTTGGCGGCGCGGCGCGGGAGCGCCACGATCCGTAGGAGCAGCAGCGCGGCGACGAGGCTCGCAACAGTGACGGCGAGCCAGGTGGCCAGGACCGGGGCGCCCACGACGACGGACGCTCCGAGGAGCGCGACGAGCGCCGAGAGCAGGATCGCCCAGGGCCACGCGCCTCGGCCGCCGCCTCCGTGAGCGTCGCCGCCTGCCGCGGAGCGCCGGACGATCCGCCCCCGGTAGCGGCCCATGCCGCACGTGAACCGGACTTCGCCCGGACCCGCCGCGGGAAGGTCGACGGTGGTCGTGGCGCCCGGCGCCAGGTGGCGGACGAGCCGCGGCTCCGAGAACACCACGCGGTCCGAGCACTCGTGCGTGTCCATGCGGAGGAACAGGAGCCGGACCGGCACGTCGGCCGCGACCTCGACCACGCTCGGGTGGTACCCGTTCGCGACGAGGATCTCGACGACCTGCGGGTCCGCATCGGGCCCCTTGCGACGACTCACCTTCACCGCCATGCCAGCGCTCCGATCCCGAGGACCGCGATCAGCGCCAGGGCAAGGACCACCAGCCAGGTCGCCGGGTGCGCCATGAGGCCCATGAGCGCCCCCGCGCACGACGCCGTCATCCCGCCGCCCGCCACGACAAGGTCGAGCACGACGAGCACGAGGATGGCGATCAGCAGGTAGCCGAGGATGTCCATTGCCGCCACGATCGTCGAGCCAGATGAACGCCGGATGAGGCGTCGGTAATGCCCGGCTGAGAAGGTTGACGGCCGGTCCCGATCGGACGACTCGCTCGTGCCTGATCCCGGCGGCCGATTTCAGCCGAATCGAGCTCGGCCCCACTCGGCCAGCAACGCGAACACGTGCGACTGGCGCCCCAGATCGCCAAGCTCTGCCGCGAGCAGGCGGCCACGCCAGGACACGAGCGCGAAGCCGTCCCGCTCGAGCGGCCTCGCGAGGGCTGTGGCGTGATCGATGCCGGCGGCGATCTCCAGGCGACGAAGCGGGATCATCGCCTCGGCGGCGACGAGTCCGCGTCCGGTGGCGGCGGCGACCTGGCGCGGACCGACGACGCCGACGACCCTGCCCGCGCCGCCGAGCACGAGGACCGGCGTCTGGCGAGGATCAAGGCCGACCTCGTCAACCGGCTCCGCAGCCGAACAGTATCGGCGGACTGGTATGGCGACGTCGTGCGCTCGCATTCGAGCGAGGAGTGCCAGGGCTTGACCGTCGAGACCGCGCTGTTCGTCGCCGTGCGCGGCCAGCACGGCCTCCGCGTCTAGCAGGTCCTCGCGCGCGATGGGCGGCATCTCGCTACGGACGCACGAAGACAGCACCCGTCATGCCGGCCGCGGCGTGACCCGGCAGGGTGCAGATGAAGGTGTGCTCGCCCGGCTGGTCGAAGCGGAGGGTCACCTGCCGTGTCTCGCCGGGCTGCAGGATGGCCTCGACGCCGCCGAGGCCCGGCATGTGCAGGGACGGGAAGTTGAGGTCGTGGGCCTCGGTGCCGCTGTTGTGGAGCGTGACCGTGAGCGACTGGCCGACCCGGATGTCGATCCGGTTCGGCTCGAACCGGAAGTCCTGGAGCTCGACCGTGGCAGGCTCGCCAGCACGCCCCGTTGCCGACGCGACAGACACGAAGCCCGCACCCGCAAGAACCACGAGCCCGGCAACGATGAGCCGCCCGCTGAGCGCTCCGCGACGAACCGTCCGCATGGGACCGAGTCTCGGTTCCCGGATGAGTCCTGCGTGAGATCGGCCTGAAGGCGTGCTGTGAACCTGTCCGGGAGGTCGGTTCTGCGCCTCTTCTAAGCGGTAACTCACCCTGCCTTCATCGGCTCGGCCCACAACTGTGCCCAGCGCGGTCGCGGTGCGCCGCGCGGCACGTGGCACGGAGGTGACATCGTGGATATGATCGGCAGACGGCGGGCGCGCGCGCTCGCGGTCCTCCGAATCGCAGTCGGGGCCGGGTTCCTCTACGCGGGACTCGAGAAGGTCCTCGACTTCGCTGGAACCGGCAAGCCCTGGTCTGCAGCCGGCTTCCTCAAGTTCGGTACGGCAGGCACCATCCCCAACATGAACGGCCTCCCGGATCCGATGAGCCACAACCCGATCCAGGGCTTCTGGGGCGGCCTCGCGGCGGACCCGGGGATCATGGGCGTCATCAACGTCCTCGTCGTCTTCGGCGAGGTGGCCATCGGCGTCGCCCTCATCCTCGGCCTCGCCACCCGCCTGGCCGGCACGCTCGGCGCTGTCATGACGTTCCTCTTCTGGCTCGCGGCCTGGGACTTCCAGTTCGGCCCGGTGAATCAGCAGTTCGTGTACATGCTCCTGTCGGCGACGGTGGCCTACGCTTCCGCTGGCAAGACCCTCGGTCTCGACGAGCGACTCGAGCGCTCAAGGATCGCGCAGCGCTTCGCCCCGTTGCGGCTCACGCTGGGATAGCCGCGCGACCCCCGCAACGCAACTTCGAGGCGGCGACTACGGCGATGGATGGCGGAGCATGACGGCACCACCCCGTGCGTCATGCTCCGACCACTTCTCACGCGGCGCTCACCCGGCTCTCAGTCGCCGCAGCCACGCTCGGCGACATGAAGACACGGCTCGCCACTCTGCTCCTGCTGTCCGCCTCGGCCGTCACGGCCTGCTCCTCGGCAGGCGCCGCCTCGACACCAGGCGCCACGCCGACGTCGTCCGGCGGGACGACTCCAGGCGCGACATCGGCGGGCGGCGCGGCTGTCGCCGTAGGCGCAGCCCAGCAGGTCAGCGACGCGAACGGGGTGACGGTCATCGCCACCTGGGGCGGTTCGGCCACCGCCGTCGTCTTCGAGATTGAGATGGACACGCACTCGGGCTCCTTGGACAGCATCGATCTGGCCGGGGCAGTGCTCCGCAGCGACCGCGGACAGCAACTCTCCGGGGCGTCGTGGGCTGCCCCGGCGGGCGGCCACCACCGCTCAGGCAAGCTGACCTTCGCAGGGGACGCCACCTCGGTCCTCCAGGGCGCTTCGTGGGTCGAGCTCGTGCTGCCCAATGTGGGAGGCGTTCCCGAGCGTGTCCTGCGCTGGGAGCTTCGAGCGTGACGGCAATCGCGCCGGGATTCCGGCAGCCCGGCCTTGTCGGATGGCGGTCGGCCGCGGCCGGGGCCGTTGGCGGCATCGCGCTACTGGGGTGGTACCTCGGCATCATCATGCTGGCCCAGGGCCCGTCCCACGCCCTGGAGCAGTTCGCTGCCGACGCGCCCTTCGTGCTGGCCGTGATCCTCGGCTTCGGAACCCAGATCGCGCTCTTCCTGGAGCTCCGCCGGACCACCTCGCGCCACCGGCGCGGAGCCGCCATGACCGCCGCGAGCACGGGCACCAGCACAGCGGCCATGCTCGCCTGCTGCGCCCACCACGTGGCCGACATCCTCCCCCTGATCGGCGTGTCGGCGGCGGCGGTCTTCCTCGACACCTACAAGCTGCCACTGCTCGTCCTGGGGCTCGCGATGAACGCCCTTGGCGTGGCCGTCCTGTTGCGCGAGCTCCGCAGGGCCCGCGCCGCCTTGGCGATCGCCGTCCGGGTGGCGTAGCCCACCATCGGCGACCTACGACACGCCGGCCATGGCCCGGCGGCGGCGGGACGAGGTCGCCGGTCCGCCAGCGGGCGACGTCGTAGGCGTGGTACTCGCTTCCCGGCGCAGGGAAGAACCAAGCGGGCCCGGCAACGATGCCCGGCACGCCCATGCCGCCCCGGCAGCCCCAGACGACCGACCCGACGGTTGCGCCCGCGCACCAGAACCTGAGCACGGCGAGCACTGCTCACAGCCGGGCGCGCTCGACGAGGCGATGCAGCTGGATCCCGATCGGGCGACCACTAGCAGTCGTTCGGGGGGTCAGCCTTGTGGGCGATCATCGGACGACCGCCCGCCGCCGCCCTCGGTCGCGAGGACGAGGCACGACGTGAGGCGTGTCGCGTTGTCCCGCACGATCGCTTCACCGAGGCTCAGGATCTCGCGGACTCGCTCGTCGACGAGTCGGTAGCGGTTGTAGCGGCCCTCTGCGCGCGCTTCCACGTACCCGCACCAGCGCAGGCACGACAGGTGGCTGGAGACGCGCCCCTGCGCGAGGCCCAGGCGATCGACGATCTCGGTGACCGTCAGCGGCCGCACGGCCAGGAGCTCGAGGATCCTCACCCGAGTCGGATCGGACAGCCCCTGGAAGAAGCTGCCGAGGACCTCCGGTCGGGCCAGTGCGTCCGCCCGTTCGGCCGCCGCGGGCAGGTTGCTCGTCATCGGATAGAACCTCCCGAGGTGCCGTGGCTGGCGATCATTCCGCGCAGCACGACAGCTTGGTCACGTCCCGGCTGAACGCCTGGGCGCCGATCTTGAGCGCCTCGCTCATCGTCGGGTAGACGTGGATCAGGTCGATGAAGTCTGGCAGTCCAGCCTTGAAGTGCATGGCCATCGCCGCCTCGTGGATGATCTCCGGGGCCGACTCGCCGATGACGTGGACCCCGAGGACCCGCTCGTCGACAGTGGACACGATGAACTTCACGAGGCCTGTCGGCTTGTGGACCGCCCCGGCCCGCGGGACGTACATGAGTGGGGTCGTGGCGGCGACCGCGGGGTAGTGGCGAGCTCTGACCTCGGCCTCGGTCTCGCCGACGACCGCGATCGGCGGGTCGGTGAAGATCGCCCGCGGGATCACCGTGCCGTCGAAGGCCTTGCCGGCGTCGGCGAACGCATTGTCGGCGACGATCCGGCCTTGGCGCGCGCCGACCGGTGTGGCCGTCTGCGAGCGGTGCTGGCGGCCGATGACGTCGCCGGCTGCCCAGACGTGCGGCAGGCTGGTGCGCAGCTGCGCGTTCACGGTGACGAACCCGTCCGCGTCGACGGCGACCCCCGCCCGCTCGAGCCCGAGGGTGTCCGTGTTCGGCGTCCGGCCGGTCGCCACGAGGAGCCGCTCGGCGCTAACGACGCGCCGCGCCCCGGCTTGCTCGATCGCGACCTCCACACCGCTCGCGTCCCCGCGCACGTGGTCCACCCGCGAGCCGGCCAGGACCTCGATGCCCTCGTCGGTGAACACCTCGGCGAGCGTGCGCCCCAGGTCGGGCTCGTACCCCGAGAGGAGCCCGGACCGGGCCACGATCGTGACCCGGCTGCCCAGGCGGCTGAACATCTGGGCGAGCTCGACCGCGATGTACCCGCCGCCGAGGACGGCGAGGGACGCGGGCAGCTCGGTCAACCGGCCCGCCTCATCGGCGTCGAGCAGGTCGCTGGTGAGATAGGGGATGTCAGCGAGGCCCGGGATCGCCGGGATCGTCGGGCGGCTGCCGGTGGCCACCAGGATCCGGTCGCCGGTCACCATGCGGTCGCCGACCCTGACCGTGTGCGGATCGACGAACGTCGCGTCGCCCTCGAGCAGCTCGAGGTCGGCGAGGCCGTCGGCGACGCTGGCGTACTTCTTGGCCCGATACTCCCGGACGACGTCGTCCTTCTGGGCGATCAGGGCTGCGAATTCGACGCCGACGGTGCCCGCGATCAGCCCGTCGTACCGCGGGTGCGCCGCCTCGCGGACGATCCGCGCCGCCTCGATCAGGTTCTTCGACGGAAGGCATCCCCGGTTGGCGCACGTGCCGCCGAGCGTCCGGCGCTCGGCCATCGCCACGCGGGCCCCGAGATCGGCCGCCCGGATCGCGGCTGCGAAGGCCGTCGACCCCGAGCCCAGGATCAGGAAGTCGACGTGGTCACTCACCTGACGCCGCCCGACGCCGGCGCTCGAAGGCGTTGTACTGGCCGGTGGCGCGCACGGCAGCGGCCAGCGCGGACGCCCCGACGTCCGGCCGCGCGGTCACGACGGCGCTCCGCGTGGCGAGGTCCACAGCCGCCGACTCCACCCCCGGGACCGACTCGAGCGCCTCGGTGACGTGGACGACGCAGTCGTCGCAGGTCATCCCGCCGACGCCGAGGTCGATGTAGACGATGGGTTCCGTCATGAGACGAGCCTCCTTACCAATGCTTTTGTCGTAGATACATATACGCCATCTCGTATATTCGCGCTATGGCCAACCGCGGCTGTCGTGACCCTGACCGGACGTCCGAACCGAGCTCCTGCGCCTTCCGTCCTCGTCGACAGGTTGCCCACATAGGAGGCCGCCCGTGACAACTGCGCCGACGGCGAAGGCTCAGCCCACGAAGGCCCGCACCGCGAGCACGATCACGGCCCCGAGCGCTGCGAGCGCGACCAGTCGCGGCGCACCTTGGCGATCGTGGTGCTGAGCCTCCGGCAGGAGGTGGCCGGCGCCGATCGCGATGAAGACCCCGGAGAACCAGGCGAGCATCAGGCCGAGCGTGGGGGGCTCGATCGTCACGACGAGGCTGAGGGCAGCGCCGGCCACCGGGGCCGCGGCGTCCGCCAGCAGCAGCGCAATCGCGAGCGGGATGCCACGAGAGGCCTCGAGTGCCAGCGTCACGACATTGATCCCGTCAGCGAAGTCGTGGGCCAGCACGGCCAGCAGCACGATGAGGCCGACCTGCGGGCCGGCGGCAAAGCCGAAGCCGATGGCGACCCCGTCGAGCGTGCTGTGGACGATCAGACTCGCGGGCGGCAGGATCGCCAACAGCGGGCGTCTCTCCGGTGACGGCGCAGCGACAGGCTGTGCATGCTCGAAGCTCGCCTGGTGGATGAACGCCTCGATGAACGCGAAGGCGAGGTAGCCCGCGAGGGCGAGGAGCCCAACGTCGAGAACGCGTCCGGGTCCCACGAGGGCGTGGGCCTCCGGCAGCAGGTCCACCACGGCCGTGGCCACGAGCACGCCGGAGGCGAGCGCCATGAACGGGTGCAGCCGGTGGCGCAGCCGAAGTGCGGCGACGCCGCCGCCAAGCGTGGACAGGAACGGGAGGAGGGCAAGGAGGACGATGGGTCTGGCCTCGGGGTCTGTCGACGTGAGTGCTGCGCAGCGGTCGTGGGCTCGCGGCGCGCCGGTGGTGCGGCGCTCGTGGCATCGCGCCCGGCGCCAGTGCGTCCGCTGGCGCGAGTCCTCGAGCAGGATGCCACGAGGCGTCGCGCTGCCTATGAGACGCCCGGTCGCTGTGTTACCCCTGAGCCAGGCCTGAGAGATGATCGGTCACGGGAGGATCGTCGCCACGGCCTTCTCCATGTCGTCGGGCGACAGGGCGCCGATCTTGATCATCTTGATCAGGCCGTCGCGGCCGATCAGGATGTGCATCGGGATCCCGACGAGCGAGTAGGCGCTCGCGATCTTGTCGCCCGGGTCGACGATGATCGGGAATGTGAGCCCGGCGCGCCCGGCGTACGCCTTGACGTCCGAAGCAGGCTCGCTGATGAAGACCGCGAGGACGTTGAGTCCCTTCGGGCGGTACTTCTCGTACGTCGCCTCGAAGTCCGTGGCCTCGGCGCGGCAGTCGCGGCACCACGAGGCGCCGAAGTTGAGCCACAGGGGCTTGCCCGCGTAGTCCGACAGCGAGATCGTCGCCCCGTTGTAGTCGACCCCGGTGAAGGGCGTCGGCGCCTTGCCGACCGCCGGCGGCGTGATTCCGCTCGCGGCTCGGATGTCCACCGACGTGATGCCGTCGTTGGACGACTGACCGACATACCAGGAGAGAGCGCCGATCGCGATGGCAGTCACGGCGAGGACGAGGATGGTCTGGAGCCGGCCTGCAATGGGACGTGAGCTGTGTACGGACCCAAGCGCGACGCCCACGAGGAACTCCCGGCACCACACATGGCGCCCAACCGCTGGCTCCCGGCCGCCGACTGCGGCCGTTTCGATGATCCGGCAGGGTTGTCGGAGCGTCGATGGAGCGCAGGTCAGGAGCTGGTCAAGACTCGGTCAAGCGGGACGGGGCCGGGGTCCGCGCGTCGTCAGGCCGCCGGGAGCTCCACGAGGAACGTCGCCCCCGTGCCGAGTCCGGCGCTCTCGGCCCACGCCTGCCCTCCCATGGCGTCGGCCAGGGCGCGGACGATCGCGAGGCCGATCCCAGCGCCGCCTGCGGATCGGGTGCGGGCGGCATCGACGCGGTAGAAGCGCTCGAAGACCGCCTCGAGCTGGTCGGCGGCGAGGCCCTGGCCGTGGTCCCGGACCCAGAGCCGGCCGACCTCGGGCGTCGACTCGGCCGCGACCTCGATCGACGTGCCGTCCGGAGCGTGCCGGAGCGCGTTCGAGAGGTAGTTCGAGACGATCTGGGCGACCCGGTCGCGGTCGGCGAGCACGGGCAGGTGGGCGGCCGTGACGGAGAGGTCGATGCCTCGCGCGCATGCCTGGGGCGCGAAGCGCGCAGCGACCTCCCGGGCGACCTCGGCAGCGTCGACCTCCTCGGTGTTGAGCGGAAGCTGGTGCGCCTCGGCACGCCAGAGCTCTGCGAGTTCGTTGACCATCCTCGTAAGGCGGGAGGTCTCTGCGCGGAGCAGCTGCCATGTCTGCGTGCTCGGGCTGATCACGCCGTCTTCGAGGCCCTCGAGGTAGCCGTCAAGGGTCGCCAGGGGCGTTCGAAGCTCGTGCGCGACGTCGCCCACCAGCTGGAGTCGCCGGCGCTCCGTGGCCTCGAGCGACTCGGCCATCTCGTTGAAGGACGCGGCGAGGTCGGCGATCTCCCCGGGCTCGTCCGTGTCAACGCGCTCGGCGTAGTGACCGGCGGCGATGCGCCGCGACGCGTCGGCCAGGCTTGTGACCGGCCGCGCGATCCGTGCTGCGACGGCGAGGCTCACGACGGCCGCCGTGACGACCGCGATGACGGTGGCCGCGATCAGCGCCCGGCGCATCGCGTCGACGAACGCCATTTGGGTCGCCATCGCCATGGCTTGCCCCATCGGGTCGCCCGGGACGTGGCCCATCGCCTCCGAGAAGTAGTGCGGGCCTACCAGCAGGGCAGCTGCACCGACGGTTCCGAGAGCGGCGGCAGCGACGGCGACGAACGCCGCGAGCAGGCGCGCGCGCAGCGAGCGGGGGATCATCACGAAGCCTCGCGCAGCCGGTACCCGACGCCCCGCACCGTGTCGATGAAGCGCGGGTCCGTTGCGTCGTCGCCGAGCTTCCTGCGGATGTTCGCGATGTGGACGTCGACGAGATGGTCGTCCGCGTAGTTGTCCCCGCCCCAGACCAACTCGAACAGCCGCGCCCGCGACAGGACGATCCCCGGCTGCCGGGCGAGCGTGGCGAGGACGTCGAACTCGATGGCCGTGAGCTCGACGTCTCCGCCGTCGACCCGGACCGATCGGCGCGCCTCGTCGACCGCGAGGCCGGGCGGCGCTGCGGTGGGGACGTCGAGTCCGGTGGGGGTCGAGCGCGGCCTCCGGAGGAGGGCCTTGATCCGCGCGATCAGCTCGCGCGGGGAGAACGGCTTCGCCAGGTAGTCATCCGCGCCCACGGTGAGCCCGACGATGCGGTCGACCTCCTCGCTGCGCGCGGTCAACATCAGGACATAGGCATCCGAGAAGCCGCGCAGCTGCCGGCACACCTCGATGCCGTCGAGGCCGGGGAGCATCAGGTCGAGGACCACGACATCCGGGTCGAACTCGCGGACAGCGGCGACCGCGGCGACCCCGTCGCCCACGGTCCGAGCCTGCCAGCCTTCGCGCGCCACGTACCCCGCGACGAGCTCTGCGATGGGCGGCTCGTCATCGACGACCAGGATCCGCGTACCGTGCGGGGACACGCGCACACCGGGGGCGACAGTCGAGTTCGACGCGATCGTGGGCGGCTGATCTGAGGCTTCAGGCATCGTCTTGGCTGAGCGGGGGTGGTTCCCAGGGCACGGCCCTTCCGCAACCATCTTGGATCTGCGCCCAGCCGCACACCATGGAGGTTCGGACAAGCCCGACTCAAGAATGGGTCAAGGTGTCTTCGGCCGGACCGCTTGGAACAGCGACGCCAGCGGGCCCGTGCGCGCGGGACGGGTTTCGGCGGGCCCGTCGAGCTCGCCGAGGAACTCGGCCCGGCAGCCCCGCGAGCAGAAGAAGCGCAGCTCGCCTCCCTGCTCGAGCGTCACGGCCCGGTCGTGCTCGACGGACATCCCGCAGACCGGGTCGACCGCCATCGTCATGAGGTCGCGGAGCTGCCCGTCCTCGAGCCAGACCACGCGATCCGCGATGTCGCGGATCCGCTGGTCGTGGCTGACGATCACGACGCTCCGGCCGCGCTCCTTCGCGACGGCGCGCAGCGTCCGCATGATCTCGTGGCCGTTGCTCGAATCGAGGTTGGCCGTGGGCTCGTCGGCGAGGATGACCGACGGGTCGTTGATGAGCGCGCGGGCGATGGCGACGCGCTGCTTCTCGCCGCCCGACAGCTGATCCGGGAGGAACGCGACCCGCTCGGCCAGCCCGAGTTCTGTGAGGAGCTCGCCCGCCCGGCGGAGCGCCTCCGCGCGCGCCGTGCCCGTGAGCTCGGCCACGAGCGCGACGTTCTCGAGCGCCGAGAGGGCAGCGAGCAGGTTGAAGTCTTGGAACACGAAGCCGAACTCGCGGAGGCGAACCGGAGGCAGGTCCCGCTCCGGCAGCTGCGAGATCGCGACCCCGTTGAGGGTCACGGTCCCAGCTGTCGGCCGGAGGAGCGCGCCCATGATCGAGAGGAGTGTCGACTTGCCGGACCCCGACGGGCCCATGATCAGCAGGACCTCGCCGCTCTCGACCGAGAGCCCGACGCCGCGCACCGCCTCAACAGAGGTGGCGCCGTGGCCGAACTGTTTGGTCACCCCGCGGATGGCAAGGGTCGTGGTCATGCCGGTGCGCCTCCTCGGCGGAATGCGGTGAGCGGATCGACGTGCGCCACGTCGCGGATGGGCAGCACCCCGGCGATCAGGGCCACGGCCCCGCCGACCGCGGCGGTTCGGGCAACGGACGCCAGGGTCAGCGCCGGCTCGAGCGCCACGCCCGTTCGGGGCACGACGACGGCCAGGGCCGCGGTGATCCCCACGGCGACGGCGACGCCAGCCGCGACGCTGACCGCCGACTGGGCGAGCACCGTCGCGTAGAGCACGCGGTTCCGGGCGCCGATCGCCTTGAGCACGGCCAGCTCGTGGCGGCTGCCGTGGACGGCGATGTAGAGGGTGAGGGCCACCACCACCAGCGCGACGATGAATCCGATACCGTCCATGATCGCGATCACGTCGGCGCTCATGTCCATCACGAGGCGGCGCTCCCCGGCCGAGAACGCGCTCCCGGTCATCGCCGTCACGCCGGGGACCTTCGCCTCGATCGCGCTCGCGACCGCCTCCGGAACAGCGCCGGGTGCGACCCGGACAAGCACGAAGCTCACGACCGGCGCGCCACCGCGCGCAGCCCGGAAGTCGGCGAACGGCACGAACGCCACCGAGTTCACGAGGCTCCCCGTGCCCTCGGTCAGGCCGACGATCCGCGCCGACCGCCCCATCACCGTGGCCTGCCCGCCGACCGTGACGCCAGCGCGCCGGGCGAAGGCGGCGTCGACCACCACGCCACCCGCAGTCGGTTGCCCCGTCCCGTCCACGACGCTCCAGGGCCCGCCGACAGGTGCGCCGGGCGGCAGCCCGATGACGTAGGCGACGCCACGGTCGTCGCCCGCTGCGACGGTGTCGGTGGAGTAGAGGATCGGCGTGGCGTCCGTCACGCCCGGTACGGCGCGTACCTGGTCGACCACCGTGTCGGGGAGCCAGGAGGCGACCATGTGAAGGTTGCGGACACCGGCCTGGCTCACCCAGACGTCGGCGCCTGTGTGGTCGATGTACGCGGTGAGGCCGTTCGCCACCCCGGTGTAGATCGCGTCGAGGGCGAGGGTCAGTGTCAGTGCGAGCGCGATCCCGGCGACCGACGCGGCCAGCCGCACGGGATGCCGCGCCAGGCTGCGGAGCGCGAGCCGCGCGGCGGTCATGATCGGAGGACCTCGGCCGGCTCGAGCCCCGCCAGCGCACGGGCGGGCACGAGCGAGGCGATCGCCGCCATGAGGAGGCTCGACGCCAGGACGACCGCGACCGTGGCCGCGTCGATCTCCACGCGGAACTGCGGGCGCCACGCCATGAGGGCCCGCTCGCCCACCACCGCCAGGACGGCACCGGAACCGGCCCCGAGCAGCGCCGCAATGAGCGCCTGGGTGGCGACGACCCGGTAGAGGGCTCGATTGCCGGCGCCGATCGCCTTGAGCGCGCCGTACTCGCGACGCCGCTCCACCGTCGAGGTGTAGATCACGAGGCCGACGACCAGGATGCCGATGACGAAGGCGATGGCGACCATGAGCCCGATCGGCGCGTCGTAGACCCGCGCCAGGAGCCGCCGGTCGTTCGCGATCAAGGTCGACTTGGGGACGAGGTCCGCGCCCAGGGACGAGACGGCCGTGGTGAGGGAGGGGAGCGAGGCTCCCGGTGTCGGCGTCACGAGGAGGAAGCTGCGGAGCCCGGGCGCCCTGAGGAGCGTCTCGAGGGCCCCGATGCGCGCGAACGCCATGGACCCGGACCAGAACGTCGTGTCCTCGGAGAGCCCGACGACCGCGAGGTCGCGATCGAGGATGCGAATGCGGTCGCCCAACCCGATCCCGTGCTGGCCGGCGGCGACGCCGTCGAGGACGATCTCTTCGTCGGTCGCCGGCTCACGGCCCGCCGCCAGGCGCCACGGCCCGCCGCCCTTCTCCGGGTCGTAGCCGACGAGGAACATGCCGTCCTTGCGGCCGTGCTCCTCGAAGACGACGAACTGGGTCACGATCGGAACGGCCGCGGCCACGCCCGGGAGCGAGGCGACCTGCTCGACGACGCGCGGCTCGAGCGTGGACGTCGTCCCGAAGAAGTCCGCGACGCCCCTCTCCGCTACGAGTGCCGTGCCGGGTGCGTGGTCCAGGTACGCCGAGGCCTGCGCGTAGATGCCCGACCGGTAGCCGACGAGCAGCAGGATGAGGACGATCGAGACCGCGACGCCGGCCACGCTGAGCAGCAGCCGGATCGGGTCGCGGGAGAGGTTCCGCCAGGCGAGCACGGGTCAGGACTCGTCGGTGCGGACGCGCGAGGAGCCCGCTCGGTCGCTGACCTGCATGACCGCCGGCGTCCCGAGCACGTGCGGATCGTAGGCAGGCAGGACCCGGTTGATCGGCGGCAGTGCCCGCTCGACCCGAATGCGATCGGCTGCGCCGCACCCCGGGTCGCGGATGGGAACGCGGATCTGGTGGGTCCTGTTCACGGCCGGAGTTTTCGGCCCTGACCTGAGCTTCGGCTTAGCGGGCCCTGAGACTTCGAGCACGGCCGAGCCCGTCGCACGTGCAACGCGGATGCCGGCCATGCCCGGGTGACACGCCTCCGGTCGTGGTGGACGACGAGTCCGGCCCGCACGTTGAGCTCGAATGTGATGAGGGTCGGGCTGGTCTCGCTCGATGGGTGCCCCAGCCACGAGCCGGCTCGGGCACCCCTGCCGAACTGCTTGCGGAGCTTGCGCTCGGAACGCCCTCCCAGGACATCGATGCCTCGGACCCCATGGCCGGCGGTCCAGCGGTGACGCAGCGCCAGCGCTAGGTGCCCCCGCCGAGGAGCGGCGCCCGTGGAGTCAAGCGGCCGCGACCGACCTGAATGTCCCGGCCCGACTGCCGCTGGAGATCGAGGTTACGGGGGCGGAGCGATCGTCATTGCATCCCGACCTCCTGGCTCTTGAAGGACCCCGTTAGGTAGCCTGCTCAAGGGCCGGGTGGCCGTCCGCACCGTGCGGGGTGTGATAGAAGCTGTGGTGCATGACAGGGTCGACGGCGACGACGTGGGGCGCCGTCGGCGAGAGTCCGCTCCGAGACACCGTCAGGGTGCGGCCGTGCTCGTCGAAAATCGTGACCGTGCGACGCTACGGCGGCGTCTGCACCGTGATCGGCCCGTTCAGCTGAGCGTACGTCTGGTTCATGATGTGGCCCTCCGCGCGCATGTCGGCGCGCCGGAGGAGCCCGTCCGACGTCCCCACCCAGATGCGGAACCAGGCTGGGATGTCGGGCCGGACGAAGCCGATGATGGTCGAGGGGACACCATCCACCGTGTCCGTGCCAAGGATGCGGACCGCCGCCGCGCCCGCCCAGAAGTCTCGGTAGTAACCCGTCGGCCAGCTGAAGCCGGGTGGCGGGAACGCCGACTCGACCCACGGTCCCGTGCCGGTCCGCCGGAACTGGTCCAGGCCGGCGAGGATCTGGGTCGAGTCGTTGACCGTGATCTCGGCCCGGTCAGGGGCCTGGAATTTGTATGTCGAGACGATCGTCGGCCCGTTCCCGCCCCCTTGCAGTCTCTCGGTGAGGACCGCGGACTTCAGTGCCTCTTCGCTGGTCAGCGCCTGAGCGAGTTCCTCCGAGCCGTCAAGCGCCGGGAGGGCCGCGGACGCCTCGATCGAGATCGGGCCGCGATTGGAGTCGATCGAGACGGCGAGGTGCCATTCGCCGGCCTTCCCGAAGGTCGTTGTGCCGGCGAAGCAGCCGAGTCCACAGGACTCGTCGAGCGTGGTCGTTGCCGAGGCGTCGCCTGAGCCCGCCGTGAAGCGGGCGTTGCGCAGGCCGTCGCCAGCATCTACGCCCAGGACCTGGACGCGGACCTCGGCCGGCCCCGGCCGCGGCGGTAGGACCGTCAGACCGACGATGAACGGTCCCGACGCGTCGGCGATCGAGAGCGCGTCGCGCCCGCCAAGGTCGGCCAGCACAGGATCCGTCGTGGTGATGCTGGCGGCGGAGGCTTCGGCATCGCGCGGCGGGTTCGGAAACCCGACGAGGAGGGTCGCAAGGCCGAGGGCCAAGAGGGCCGCGCCAGTCTCTGCGCGGACCGGACCCCGCAGCGTCAGTTCGGTGGTAGACGGCTGCCGCCGCCAGATGAAGTGGATGAAGCCGAACGACGCCATCGCGACGAACGCGACGGACTTGGCGACCAGGACGAGGCCGTACCCGGTCTGGACGAGGTCGGCCGGATCGGCCAGCTCGAGGACCGCGTTGACGAGGCCCGTCGCGGCGGTTAGCACAGCAGCGGTCACGGCATATCGCGTGTACGTCCCGAGCGCGCGGCGCAGGTCCGGTGCGGCCAGGAGCGATGCGGTGATCGCGTAAACCCACACGCCGACCGCGGCGAGGTGGACGGCAAAGGACGCCGTTGCGATCGGCGGCATGACCGAGGACGCGGCGTGACCGGAGGCCGCCTCGGCTAAGATCGCCAGGCCGGCGAGAATGATCGCCACAGGTGGGAACCGAGGGCCGATAAGGGCGCCTAGTGCGGTGGCCGCGAGGACGACCAGCCGCGCCTCGCCCGACGGACTGGCGAACACCCCGCCGATCGCGCTCAGCGAGCCGGTCGCGACGAAGGCCGTGGAGACCATCGACAGCGCGGTCCCGGCGAAGGCGATCAGTGGGGCGAGGCGCGCGATGCGCGCCGTCTTCGCGGGGTCGAGACCCGCTGTTCGCGATGGACGACAAAGCAGGCCCGATGCCAGCCAGGTGCCGAGTGCCACGAGGGCCGCGAATCGGCCGACCAACCCGAGAGGTCCTTCGGAGTCGAGTGGGCTGTCGGCGATCGTCGTCCCGGGATTGGCCGCTGTCCCGACCGCGAACGAGTAGGTACCCCTGAGGGTGTGGCCGTCGAGCGCCGAAACGCTCGTCCAGGCGACCGTGTACTGGCCGGTGGGGAGCAGCCCGAGCGGGCGTCGCACTGCTCGCGGATCGCCCGCGACCTCCAATGTCGGCCCCTGGCCAACGTCGGCGCCGGAGGCATCGAGCACTTCGATCCGGCTCAATGCAACGTTGAGCGGCTCGGTGAATTTGATCACGACGGCCGCGGGTGCCTGGGCGAGGCCGGTCCCGGGTTCGGGCGACGCGAGGAGAAGCTCTGCGTGGGCCAGGGTCGGCGCCGGCGCCCCGAGAAGGAGCATGCCCACGACGAGAACCCCAAGGACACGGAAGCGCCATCGGGGTGGCCCCTCGCTCATTCGTCGGGCCCGGGTCGGTCGGCGGACCGTCCATCGGCCCCGAGCGCGGGCGTTCACCCAGCCGCCAATGCCGGCCATCTCGTCCGCGCTCATGTCCATCATCGCGAGCACCTCAGACCCACCCTTCCGGCGAAATCGGACGACGAGGACCGCTGCCAGAGTGAGGAACACGATGTTGAGCAGCGTCGTGTAGTGCAGGGTCACGCCGGCCTCGACGACCAGCGCGTTCCGTTCGGTGGGGATGAGCCCGATGGCCCCGAACACGATCTCGACGACATACGCCGCACCGACCATCGCCACGT
>JAJYGO010000109.1 GCA_021785115.1 Chloroflexota bacterium
GTCACCGTCGGCACTCTACCGAACGGGGGCACCGGCCTGCCCGTCTCGTTCACGCCCAGGGCCACCTCCTGGATCCGGTTCGGGATCGACTCGGCTGCCGGCTACAATATTGGCCTCGCTGAGTTCGAGGTCTTCGCGCAGTGACGGAGCAGCCGGGGCGGTGACGGACACTGCCCCGGCTCGGAGTGCTCGCGCCCGATCTGAGCGTTGGATGCCGCCACGCCTGGCCACCGCGGCGGTTCACCGCTGATATTCGCGCATCGGCAGGTCGATCCCCTCGCGGACGAAGGTCGATCGATCGGCGATCGGCTGCCATCCCAGATGCTCCTTGGCGCGCGAGCAGTCCCATGTCGCCCGCTGCGTCCTGCTCTCCCAGTCGCGGTAGCTCGGGAACCTGCGCTCGGGATGTCGGACCGCGGTCTTCACGGACCACTTCAGGAGGTCGAGCAGGTAGAAGCGCACGATGGAGGTCGCCTGGCGCCGGACGCTCATGCCCCCGCACCGGTCGATCTCGTCGAGATACTCCCGTGCGCTGAGGCGAACGTCTCCCACCAGATTGAAGGACTCTCCCTCGAGCCCCTCGGCCTCCTGGGCGGTGACCAGCGCCCTGGCCACGTCGTCGACCAGGACGAACGGGAGCGGGTTCTCCCCGGCGCCCCACACCTGGCAGGCGGAGTCGTACCACCACATGCCGACGCCCCAGTGAAACGGCCCCCCCCCCCGACCGACGACGATCCCCGGCCGGAATATCACGAGCGGCAGGCCTCGCTCACGATGGAGCGCGAGCAGCAAGCGCTCGGACTCCGCCTTGGCGTGCGCGTAGTGGTTCCGGCGAGCGATGTGGGGATCGAGGGGCGTCGCCTCGGTGATGACCCCGGCCCTGGCGCCGGCATAGTAGGAGTCGATGGTGCCGGTGTAGACGAGCCGCTTGACACCGGACGCCAGCGCCACCTCCCCCACCTGGCGCGTCGCCTCGATCTCGTGGAGCCGGTAGTCCTCCCACGACTTCACGATGGGGCGCGCCAGGTGGTAGACGCAGTCCGTATCCTGCATCGCCGCGCGGAGATCCTCCGCCCGCTCCAGGTCTCCGGGGACCACGGTCACGAGCGGGCCCCGGAGATCGGGCGGAAGCTTGCTCGGGTTGCGGACGAGCAGCTTCACCCCTCGCCCGGCCGCAACCAGCTGCCGGACCAGCGCCTGCCCGATGAAGCCGGTGGCGCCGAGCACCAGCACGCGTGGTGCCACCCCTCCCGGCGCTTGCTGCGGAACGCCGCGGGTGGGCGCCGTCCGCCGGGGCAGCGCCGCCAGCTCGCCGATGCGGTGGCAGACCCGGATGATCTTCGCCCCCGTCCGCGCCGACACCCGGTCGTCCACGCCTTGCGCGGCGGCCGCGTGAAAGGCAGTCGCCGCCCCGGCGATGCTCGAGGCGTACGGGCTGCCGTACCGCTCGAGGTGGAGCTTCGACAGGACGTACCTGCGCAGCGTGCGTGACGCCTGGGACCGGAGGCTCGCGCCCTCGTCGCGGGCTCCCCTGAAGCGATCCAGATCCTCGCCGCACGCATGGTGCCGGCGCAGCACGTAGGCGTCCCGGTCCAGGTCGGCCAGTGCGCTTCCGAGCCGACCTCGCACGTGCACGCTGTGCTCGGTGAACCCCTGCCCGAACGAGAAGCGCAGCTCGAGGCCGACGCCATCCTTCTCTCCATCGACCTTCCAGCGGCGGTAGAAGGACGTCCCGGTCGGGAGCTCGACCGGATGGCTCGCCCATGCGCGCAGGTGCTCCGGCGGTCCCAGCAGGTCGAGCGCGTGCGCGACGGCGTGAGAGCCGATCTCGAGCATCGCGTTCTCGGGCTCGCGCAGCATCCAGATGTCGAACGGCCCGTGACGCACCTGCGGCAGCTCCCGGTGCCAGGTGATGGTGACCTGATCGAGCGGCCCGAGCAGCCCGGCCTTCACGTCCTGCCGCAACCGCTCGTACGGATCCGCGAAGGAGAAGTTGTGCGCGACCGCGAGGGCACGCCCCGTCGCGGCGGCCACCTCCAGCAGCGCGTCGCACTCCTCGACACGGGCGCACATCGGCTTCTCGAGCAGCACGTCGACGCCCGCCTCCAGGAGCTCCTTCGCAGCCGCGAAATGCCGGTCGGGCGGCAGCAGCACGTGGACGGCGTCGGGCCGCTCCACCTCCAGCAGCTCCCGCAACGACGCGTGGGCCCCACGGATGCCGTACCTGGCGGCGAGCGCCCGGGCTCGCACCAGCGCCGTGTCGCACACGGCCACCAGCTCGACGTCGTCCATCGCAGCCAGGACACGGGCGTGCCATTCCGCGATGTACCCAGCCCCGAGGAGCGCGACCCGGCGACGGCCGGGCGGTGGCCTGGGCTGCTCCGGAACGGCTCCGGCCGAGGGATCCGTCACGGCGGCGCGGCTGGCAGTGGTCATGTCGCGCTCCCGCGTCCCTTGTGCTCGATGATGGTCATCGATCGTCCCAGCGCCCGCCGTGCACGGTAGGTGAGCATCCCGATGAGGCCCGGGAACTTCCCGAGCATCATGAACGCGCCGTACGCCAGGGCGTCGTATCGGCTCCAGCCGCGGCGCCTGCCGCTCGCGTACATGCGCCCCACCTGTGCGGGGTAGGCACCGAGGAGCCAGAGCGAAACTCCCCGGGTCGGCCACGCGAGCCCGAGCGCCGCGACGGGCAGGAGGAGGCCCCAGAACCAGATCCGGCGGCAGTCGCGGACGAAGTGGCGCTCCTCGGTCGCGCCGTGGAGCGCCGCCCCTTGCGCGTAGGCGTGACCCGCCCGCTTCGCGCGCTGCCACCACTGGCCGAAGCGCTCCATCGCCATGTCGTGCAGCGCCATGTCGGCGTCGAGGCAGACGATCTTGCCCCCGGCGCGCCGCAGGCGGAAGCAGAGCTCGTCGTCTTCGGCGGCGATCACGTCGGCCCGGAAGCCGCCGACGCTCCGGAAGGCCGCCGCGCGCACCATGAAGTTTCCCCCGCAGGCACCGATCTCTCCGGGCGCCCTCTGCCACTCGAGCGCACCGAGGCGGTGGTAGATCCCGGCCTCGGGGCGCGCCTCGCGAATCTGCCCGCACACTGCCGCCAGGGAGTCATCCCGTTCGAGCGCCTCGGCGGCCCGGTCGAGCCAGCCTGCCTGGAGCTCGCAGTCGCCGTCGAGGAACTGAACGTACTGCAGGCCGGGGACGCTCGCCGAGAGCTGCTCGAACCCCTCGTTCCGGGCGCGCGCGGCGGTGAAGGGCGCGGACGCGCCGAGCTCGAGGACCGTCGCCCCGGCCGCGTGCGCGATCTCCACGCTCCCATCCCGCGATCCGGAGTCGACGTACACGACGGGAGCGCCCGTGGCCATCGCCGACCGGAGCGCCCGGCGCAGCCGCTCTCCCTCGTTCCTGCCGATGACCGCTATCCCGATCACGCCCATCCGCAGTACTCGTCGCGCTCGGGAGCGCCCTGGCTCATGCTTCGGCTCTCATACGACACCGCCCGAACACCGCCCCGGCAGCATGGCATCGCCACCCTCGAACGTGAGGTCACCATGGCTTCGTGACGTGCCAGGTGGCCGGGATGATCGCCGCCAGGAAGGCACCCACGGCGAGGCCACAGGCTCCGAACGCGAAGGTTCTCACCTCGTACCGGAGGCGCGCCACGCGCATCCTCCCGAGCAGGAACCAGAATGTGAGTACCACCGGAAGCTCCGACGTGGCGGCCGCCATGGCGATTCCCTTCAACCCGGCGAGGTGCCATCCGAGCGGGATCCCCGCCAGGATCCACGCGGTCCTGCCCACGTGCGAGATGGTCACGTACTTGGGGAGGCGCATGGCCGAGAGGCACTGCTCGAGCGACTCGGCGATGGCCGAGAGAAAACCCCGCAGCGCCACGATCTGGAGCAGCGCACCGGCGGCCGCGTACCGCGGATCGTACAGGAAGCCGACGATCCAGGTCCCGAGGAGCATGACCGCGCCGCTGCCGGCCGCGAAGAGCAGGTCCGTGCGCAGGCGCCCCCGGTAGAAGACCTCCGAGAAGCGCGCCGGCGTCTCGCGGTAGACGCGGCTCAGCGCGGGGAGCATAACGGAGCGCCACACCTGCAGGTTCAGGTTCACGAGCGGTTCGACCAGGCTCATGGCGATGGCGTAGATGCCGAGCGCGGTCATGCTGAGCAGGCGGCCCACCATCAGCCGGTCGCCCTGCATGGCGACGAAGAAGAGGATGCTGCTCAGGTAGATCCACTTCCCGTATCCCCGCAGCACACGCGCCGACTCCGCGTCCCAGTGGAACCTGTTCCGCGCGCCGGGGAGGTAGGTGTGACTCAGCACGAGGCGCAGGGCGGGGCTCGTCAGGCCGCCCGCCACCAGCGCCCAGACGCTCCGCCAGTGGAGCGCACAGACAACGCTGACCGCGATGGCGCTCGCCTGGCTGAAGAGGTCGATCGCCGTGAGCTTGCCGAGCGCCAGGCCGCGCCGCGCCGTGTGGATGCGGGTGGAGGTGAAGCCGGAGAGAACGGCCGAGAGTGCCGCGACTGAGATCAACGCCCGGAGCCTCGGCTCCCTGTAGAAGGCGGCCGCCGGCCAGGAGATGGCGCAGGCGATCGCCCACAGGGCAATCCCGCGCGCGATCTGCACCGTCCAGGCTGTGTCGAGGAAGCGGGGGTCGTCACCGCGAGGATCGAAGATGATGGTCGGCCCGATGCCCAGGTCCGACATCATCTCGAGGCCGTACAGCACCACGCCGACCATGGTCATGAGCCCGAACGCCTCCGGGAAGAGCAGGCGCGTCATGACCATGCTCGAGCCCAGCCTCAGGACCATGCTCGCCCCGTACCCGGCGAAGGTCCAGAGGGAGCCCCGGATCGCGAGCGCCTTCAGCGACGGTCCGGCCCGAGCCGGTTCCGGGTTCGTGATGGGCTCCGCAGCGCGGGAGGTCGTGGCCGGTGATTCCTGGAGCGTCATGGGTTCGAGAGGGTGAGGGAATTTCCTTGAGCCGGTGATGCGCAACGAGCAGCAACCCCGGCCGCGCCCTCATCATAAGAGGACGCACGCCACAATCCCTGTCCCACGCCCCGCGGGCGCGACTACCGCGTGGGGTGGCGCCCTCCCACCACCTTTCGGTAGAACTCCGCCATCCGCCGTGCCACCACCGCGGGGGCAAAGCGCTCGAGGTAGTCGACGCGCGCACGCCGCCCCATCGCCTCGGCGGCAACCGGATCGGCAAACATCTCCCGGAGCCGCGCGGCGAGGTCCCGTGCGTTTCCCGCGTGGAACAGCCTCCCGTTCTCCCCGTCGCGCAGCACCTCCGGCATACCGCCTGCATCTGCCGCGACCACCGGACAACCTTGCGCAAGCGCCTCCACCACGGTCATGGAGAAGGTCTCGTACCGCGACGGCACCACGGTGATGAACGCTCGCTTGCGCAACTCGGCGATCGCATCTGGAGGCAGGGGGCCGGCAACCTCGATGCGCGCGCGTATCTCCGCCTCAGGAACGGAGCTTGCGAGGTAGGTCGCCAAGTCCACGGTCCGGCCGCTGCCATCGCTTAGTCCTGGCTCCGGCCCCACGAAGATAAGCCGCGCGGCCGCGAACTCGGTCGCGATCTCTCGGAAGGCGTCGACTACGACATCACCGCCTTTGAGGCGGTCAAACCGTCCCACGAAAAGGAGCGCCAACCGTTCGCAACTGGCGAGGGACCAGCAATCTTGCGCCGCCACCTCTGGGCCGGGATTGGGGATGACCTCCGCATCCGCGAACGGCAGCCCGTAGAATCTTCGAACACGCTCCAGCGTGTCGCGAGAGGGCGAGGTCACGGCCGTGGCGGCAGCCATGCCAACCCCCTCGTCCCGGACCCGGCGCACGAACTCCGAGTCTGGAGATAGTCCGAGCGCTGGACCACAGAGGAACCACGGGCCGTGCAGCCGAACAACGACCGGCAACTCGACCCTGCGGGCGAGCAGCGCCGCGGCCCCAAACGACTCTTCGATCTCGATGAGGTCGATGTGCGTTTCACGCTCAATGGCCCTCACGGCGCGAACGATGCGGCGAAACTGGTGCCGGCGCGCGGCACTCAACCAGCGGGTTCGCCAGAGCGCGCGATCCACGAGACCGTCGAACGGCCACCTCCGAGCAACCAGGTTCGCATCGACGACGTCGGCGGAAGAGGGTCCGCTGGCGTGCGCGAAGGTGGCTACGATCGGTCGGACACCAAACTGCTCCAACACCGTCCTCACGTTTCCCACGTAGGTGACGATCCCATTCCTGCTGCTTGAGGGAGGCCAAGCCGGAGTGAAGTAGAGAACATTCAGAGGACACTTCCCCCCGGCCGGTCCGGTGATTTCTTCTGCCTTTATCGATCGCCCTGCAGAGGCATCGTGCATGAGCATCATGCCTGGCTGGTCACAAGGTCTGGTGCCTCCCGCCCCCGGGAGACACCACGCCGGCGGATCACGCGGCGCATACGTGCACAGCGCTCGGAGGCCGTGAAGAGCGCACCTGCGTAGGCCAACGGCAGGAAGTCCGATAGTGCGTTGGGGAGGAGGTCGACGGCGAACATGGTCACGATGAGCGCCAATGCGCCGAGCAGCACCGCTTCTCGTCGGGCAACGGACTTGTGATGTCGCACAAATCGGAGCACCGGAGCGAGGAGGAGCGCGAAGAGCGAGCACACGCCGACTACACCGAATGCCCCTAGCCAGATGATCCATTCACCATCCGTGGTGGACATGTCCTGCCCCCACGAGCTGTAGATTCTGCTGCGCCCGAAGGTCCCCCATCCGAACCATGGTCGCTGTGCCCAACGCTCTATGAGCTGGTCCTCGTTTGACAGCCGATATTCCAACGAGTCAGCGCGCTCGGCGCTGACACCGGCGAACTGGCTCGCGAGCCATGCCGTCGGCAAGAGGTGCGTCGCGCGCGTGACGGGGTAGATGACCACCAGCAGACTCACGAACAGCAGGATCCTGCTCAAGGCCTTCGTGCTCGACACGAACCCCATGAGCAAGGCGAACGTGCTGTAGAGCGCCGCCGCCAGGCTCTTCGAGAGCAGAAGGACGCCTCCGACCACAGCGGCCCGGACAGTGGGAGACAGGCTCCCGCGACCAGCGGCTCGCGCGCCGCGCAGACCCACCGCGGCGGCGAAGCAGGTGAACATGAACATCGCCACGCTGAGGCCGTGGTTCATGAACACGACGGGGCGAAATCCTCCATACCGCATCGCCTGCAGGAACTGCGACGCGTGCGTCCCGTAGACCCAGCGATGAAGCTGGGGGCTGAACCGCACCTCGAACAGACATAGCGGAGCGTAGATCAGCCCGCATCGGCTCATCACCTCCAGGAGGTCGGTAACGTCCTCCTCTCCCTGGAAGACGCGCTGACCAATGGTGAACGGGAGATAGACGTCGAGAAGGATCTCTCCCGTGACGGAGACGATGTCGTACCGCGTGAGGGCGGGCAGCACGGTGGGCCCGAAGGTGAGGACGTCACCATTCGTCCGCACGGTCTCGATGACCCCGAGGATCATGATCGCCAGGATTGCCCGCGGGAACCAGTGCGCGGGCGCCCTTCGCAGCAACCTCTCACGGTGGAACAGGTACAGCCCGGCCGCGATCGCGAGGAACGCCAGCCGATGCTTGTCCAGATACGGAATCCCCGCCGTCTTCAGGCGCAGACCAGACGGCAGAAACATGACCGACAGGAGCATGACCCAGGCGGTCGTGCGGGCGACGCGCGCGCCCCGGGGGAGCCGTGCGTAGACCGCCACGATGATGAGCGGCGCCGCGATGAGCGCCAGCCACGCGAAGCTGTTCGGGCTTCCCTCCATGCTGGTGACTCGATACCCTACTGGATCGCTACGGTCGCGACCTGGATCTTACCGGAAAGGGCGCGGAGCGCGACGGAGTGCAGCCCCTCCGGGAGCACTGCGGGCACAACGACCGCACCGGTCGCTTGCGTCGTCAGGGCCAGCGTGCCGTCCACGTAGACGGCGAGCAGGCCCGAGGAGTTCTTGACCGACACCGTGATCGCGGCCGGCGCGCGAGCAGCGTCGGCCCGGAAGAGATAGGCCGCGAACGGGTTGCCCGCCGGCGACAGGGTCATCGGACCGTCGTTCTTGCCCCCGTTCTGGTATGTCTCGCCGGTGATCGTGTAGCCATTGCCCTGTCGTTTCCCGGGGATGGCCTGACCGATGGAGATTCGCGCGGGCTCCTCGCTCCGGAGCGTCGCGACCGCCCGCAGTTTCGGGCTCCGCAGGCTGTAGACGTTGCCGCTCCTGTGCTCCGCGTCGATGGGGAGAAAGCCCCATTTGTAGTCGCCGCCGGCGCGGTAGTAGGCCGACAGCTCTCCTCCCGCGCGCGAGAAGACGCGGTGGTGCTCCTCGAAGGAGGCCTCCATGTTGTAGGGATCGGGGTGGTCTGCGTCACGGAACACACTCACCGCGGCGGCCTTGACGGCCGCGTTCCCTCCGGGGAAGTCGGGGCCTCCTTCGTACGCGATCCGCTTCAGGCCGTAGGCGGCCACGATCTCCCCGTTCTCCTGCTGGTGACCGGCCCCCTGGAAGATGGCGGGGTCCATGTCGTTGGCCGTCCAGATGGAGGGCCGCGCGGCGTCCGGGTGAAGGTTCGCGGGCTCCCCCCTCGGATCGTTCGGGTTGTAGTAGGTGCTCCCGCCTGCTCCGTAGAAGTAGTACGACGGCGGGTGGGGCTGACCGTCGGCGGGCCGGGTCGGGAAGGTGCACCTCGCATCGCCTCCCTCCCCGAAGTGCTTCCCGTCGCCGTTGTTCCAGTAGTTGAACACGTAGAGCAGCGGTACCTTGAGGGTGGGGTCGGGGTTGTAGGTCTGCGACGCGAGGATGGGACGGATGCGCGCCGATCCGGCATGGGGCATCTCGCCGTCCCCGAAGACGGAGCGGAAGATGTTGCTGATCTCCACCAGCCGCTTCGCCACCCTCCGCATGTCGAGCGCCCACGAGGCGCCGTCGTAGTTGAGCGGCCCGGTGCGCCCCGGGTACGCGGCCACCTCGGCGGTCGTCAGATCCCTATTCCGTTGCCAGTCGTAATTCCCCCCCGAGTTCCAGACCTCGTTCGAGTACTCGACGTAGAGGTTCAGGCCGGGGTCGAGCGGTGGATAGAGGGGCTGCTCCTGGCGAGCGCCGTAAGGATTGGTGCCGTCCGAACCGTACTTGAACGTCCGCGCGACGTTCGCCACGTATGCGTCGTCGGCATACAGAGGGATGTTGATCCAGGCATCCACTCCGGCTGCGTTGGAGGCACGGATGACGTCCTCCCACGGTCCGCCACGATCCTTGCTCTTTCCATTCACCGTCAGCTTCTGCCGCGACTCGTCGCCGACGGAGGCCCACCCCGGCAAGGCTCGATCGCTCCACTGCCGCTGCTCATTGTGCGCGGTGGAGAGGAAATCCATCCACCGGGCCGCCTCGAACCGGTGCAGCAGGGCGATGAAGTCGGGCGTGAAGAGGGTCCCGAAGGGCAGCGGGGTCTCGGCACCCGGCGCGATGGGCCGCATCAGCTCGAAGCTGGAGAATCCAGGCCGCGTCTTCTCCGGGTCGCGATAGGCGCCCGCCACGTAGAGCCAGAACGCCTCTCCGTCCCTGAACGTGAACCGGACCCTGCCGTAGGTGAATCCACCGACGTAGGCGGCGTTCCACGACCTCACTTCCCTCCCTTTTGCATCGGTCGGGATGGCCGTCCCACCGCCGAGGCCGACCGTCACGTCCTCGACCCACCCGCCGATCCGGAGGCCGTAGGTCCCCTCCGCGTGCTGCAGGCCCGCTTGCACGCCGACGCGCAGGTCGGAAGCGAGCGGGAACCCGAGCGCATCCAGCGGGACGAGCGCGCCGCCGCTGGGAGTGCGCAACTCGCGAAATGTGTGCCCGGCGTTGGCATACATGCGCTCGGGCGCGTAATCCACGTAGGTCTCACCCAGGTTGATGCCCATCCGGTTGGCGCGCGCGAGTACCGTCACCGTCGCCGTCGCGGCCCGCGCGGGATCCCGCGCGGAACGGGCGACCACATGGTAGGTGCCGAGCTCTCGCGGCGCGACGTAGACGCCATGACCGTCGATGGTGCCTCCTTCGGCCTCGGCGACCGACCAGCGCACGCCCGGCACCGCCTCGCCGGCGATCCTCGCCTCGAAGGCGATCGTGCTCCCACCCACCACCTTGATGGTAGGGGGCCAGACCTCCATGGCCGCCCCGCTCGCATCCGCGCGGCTTCTCCCCGAGCGCTCCTCGGCCGTGGACTGGGCTCCGGCAGTCCCGCAGCCCGTGATCGACCCCAGCGCTATCAGGCTCATGGCGTACAGCGCGCAGCGCCTCGCATGGTTCATCGCATACCTCCGCCCACCTGCCCGCGGACGGTACTCGCGCGCCGGTGGCCCCGTGAGCAAGAGCCCCCGAGGGTCGCCGCCGCACCGCCCCCAGCCGCGAAGCCTTTCGCCGGCCTGGGTCCATGGCGTGGCACTCCAGCCACGCTCTTCTCGGTCTCCGCCCCGAGTCCGCCACCGCGGCGCGGCAGGGGTCGCTCCTTCCGTCCTCCCGCCCGCGCTGCTAACGTGCTCCTCCGATGGGAGCCCTGGTGGAAGCCCTGCGCCGCGACCGCGCGCGCTACGCCAATCTGGGCGGCTGGCAAAGGAACCTCGGCTTCTGGATCGGCGCAGCCTACCGCGTTGGCTCGTGGGCCAACGGGCTCCGTTTCGGGCTTATCCGGGTGCCGCTGGTGCTCTGTTACCGTATAGTGAAGCTGCCGTGGAAGTGGATCCTCAACGTGGACATCCCGGCCGCCGCCCGGATCGGGCCGGGCCTCTGCCTCATCCACCCTCGCAACGTCGTGCTCGACTCGGGCGTGCACATCGGCGAGAACTGCCTCATCTTCCACGAGGTGACCCTCGCAACGGGCGCCGTCGCCGGCTTCCCCCGGATCGGGAACGACGTGGACATCTACGTCGGCGCGCGCGTGCTGGGTGGTATCGAGATCGGCGACGGCTCGATGATCGGCGCCAACGCCGTCGTCACTCGTTCCGTACCGCCCGGGTCCGTCGTGGTCACGGCACCGAGCCGCATCCTGCCGCGCTCGCTGGCTCCCGTCGCGCGCCGTGCGGCCGGCCAGCAGGACGATGCCTAGCGCCTGAGCGCCACGCCCGGAGAGCGCTCGCGGCAGCGACGGCACCTCAGGCTCCCCCGACCCGGGAGCAGAGGGCCGCCAGCCTCCGCGCCTCCGCAGCCGCGTCGTGCCGTCGGGCCACCGCGGCAGCGCCCACCCCTCCCATCTCTCCGAGACGTTCGCTGGAGGCCTCCAGCGCGGCTCGCATCGCGCTCGCCAGGGCCTCGCTCGAGCCGGCAGGCACCACCCAGCCGCTGCTCCCCGGCTCCACCAGCTCCGGCACCCCCGCCACCGCCGTCGCGATCACCGGCCTCCCCAGCGCCAGCGCCTCCATGATGACCACCGGCAGCCCCTCCGCGAAGCTGGGCAGCACCAGCGCCCGCGCCCGCTCGATCTCCGTGCACACGTCGGCCGCGCTCATCCAGCCCGCCAGGCGGACCCGCTCGCCGAGCCCTTCGCGCGCGATGGCCTCCTCCACCCTCGCCCGCAGCGGCCCGTCCCCCACGAGGACCAGCTCGAACCGGCGCCCCTCCGCCGCCAGCCGCGCGGCCGCCTCCACCAGCACGAGGTGCCCCTTCTCCGGGCTCATCCGCGCCACGCAGACGAACCGCGGCGCCTCCGGCACGGGCGTGCGGGGCGCGTCCAGCAGATCCCTCCCCACCCCGCACCGCACCACCTCGATCTTCTCCCAGTCCTCGTACCGGGCCCACCGGCAGAGCTGGCTGCGCCCGAAGGCGCTGATCGCGACCACGAACGACGCCCGCCGGACCTTCTCCCCCAGCGCCAGGAACTCCGGGCGGTCGAACTCCTCCGGGCCGTGGACCGTGAAGCTGTACCTCGGCCCGCCCAGCACCCGGCAGAGCATCGCCACCGCCGCCGGGTTGGTCCCGAAGTGCGCGTGCAGGTGCTCCACGCGCTCCGCCGAGAGCCAGCGCAGGAGCAGGCACGCCTCGGCCAGGTAGGCCAGGTTGCGCATCAGCCCGCGATCGGAGCGGCGCCCGACGCGGAGGGTGAGCGCGAGCGCGCGGCTCAGGCGCACGGGGTGTGCGAGGGCGACGCCGCTCACCGCGAGCGCGTGCGCCACGGCACCCTCCGGGAGCACGAAGCGCGTCCGGCGCGCCTCGGCCCGGTCGGCCTCCGTCACCAGCTCCTGCGCGACCGGGCGCAGGCTGATGCGCACGATCTCGTGCCCCTCCGCCTCCAGCGCCTCGATCTCGCGCCGGATGAAGCTGTGGGTCGTCCGCGGGTACTGGTTGATCAGGTAGGCGATCTTCAAGTTCACCCCGGGATTTCGGCCTGATGGCGACGTCAGCTTGTACACGGCCCGCGGCGTCCGGCCTGTCCCCGCGCCACGTGACACCGCTCTCCTTGCCCGCGGCGGGGTCCGGAGGGAGACTATCGCGATGCCAGCCCACACACGTAGCTGCATCGGCCCTCCCCGCGCGAGGACGCCCGCGGGACTCGCACTCTGCGTGGCGCTCGCGCTGGTGGCGGCGTCCACGGTGGCCTGCTCGGGTCCTGGCCAGTACGTCTGGGTGGACGACTACGCCGGAGGCACCACCGACCCGGCCAGCCCGTACGCGCTCGCGTCCGGCGACGTGATCCAGGTGAAGGTCTTCAACCAGGACCAGCTCACCACCAAGGCGAAGATCCGGGCCGACGGGAAGGTGTCGCTGCCCCTGGTCAACGACGTGCCGGCGGCCGGCCTGACGCCCGCGGCCCTCGGGACCGAGCTCCAGGCGCGCTACAGGGAGTTCGTCAAGGCCCCCCTGGTCACCGTCTCGGTCGAGGAGTCGCGTCCGGCGGTGGTCTACGTTGGGGGCGAGGTGACCAAGCCGGGGGCCTACCCCATCGAGACCTGCTCCGGGGTCCTGCAGGCGCTCGTCACGGCCGGGGGCCTCACCGTGAACGCCCGCACCGACCGCATCTTCGTCCTGCGCCAGACCAGCCGGCAGGCCAACCCGTCGCGCATCCGCTTCACCTACGACGCCCTCGCCCGCCTGACGGGCCGCGCCTCGCAGTTCAAGCTCCTCCCCGGCGACGTGGTGGTCGTCGAGTAGCATGCTCCCCGGCGTCTTCGCCGCCGGCCTGCTCCTCGCGCTGGGGCAGACGCAGTGGGAGGCGGGACTGCGCACGGAGCTCCGCGGCTACGACGACGGCGCGGGCGACCTCGTGCTCGTGCCCGACCTCGCCATCGAGGATCGCTCGCGCGACCTGCTGCTTCGCGCCCGCTACGACCCGCAGCTCCTTTTCCGGGAGCCGCGCCCCCGCGACACCTTCGGCGCCGCGCACCGGGACGAGCTGACGGCCGCCTTCCGGCTCGATCGCGACCTCTCGCTCACCCTCATCCAGAGCGGTTCCGTGGGGCCCTCCGACATGTCTTGGGTGTCGCTCGATCCGAGCGCGGCACCGTTCCTCGGGGTGGTGAGCTATCGCTCACCGCTGGTGACCTTCATCAACGAGACCGTGAGCGCAAAGATCGAGGGGCGCGTTTCGCGCCAGCTCTCCCTCAACGCCACCGCCGGCTTCGGGATCACCGGCGGGCTCGGCCAGCAAGTGACGACCTACCCGCGCACCGACGCGGTGAGCGCGTCGGCAGGAGCCACCTGGACCGAGCGCCGAGACACCTTCACCCTGGGCGCCAACGGCAGCTACGGATGGGTGACCGGCGGCTACGACACCATGTTCTACGGCGGCTCCGTCGCGTGGCGCCACGCCTATACGCTCGCCAGCGAGCGGACGCTGACGGCGAGCGCCGTGGACGTCCCCGACGAGACGCTGGGCCCGCGGTACGAGACGGAGCTGCGCGCCGGTTTCGCAGGCCTGGGCGGGAACACACCCTATCAGCAGAGCGGGGTCATCCCCACGGGCGAGGCCTCGCTCTTCCGCGAGGCGCCGCGGCGCCCCGGTGCGCTCGCGGCGCGCGTGACGCTGCGCTACGCGCCGGTGATCGATCCTCTCACTGGCGCCTTCATCGCCCGGGGGGAACTGTCGGCGAAGCTCGATCTCTGGCTCGATCGGCACTTCGCCGCCACGGCGACGGGTGGGCTCGGCTATGCGCCCCAGCCGGGCCCGAATTATCCCAAGACGCTCGGCCAGGAGGGGCTGGCCTTGACCTACGAGCCGTCGCCCGGCATCGCCTTCTCCGCGGGCGGCCGCGTGGCCCACATCCCGCAGACGGAGTGGGCCGGAATCGTCACCGCCTCCTTCCAGCAGCGCGGGCGCCTGTGACCCGTCCGAGGAGCGTCATGAAGCGTCACGAACCCGACTACGACGAGCACGACCTGGGCGATCCCGACGACTCCCGGATGACCGGACCGGAGCTGGCCGGCTTCGTCCTGCGGGCCGCCTGGCGGCACCGGGTGCTCACGCTCGCCGTCCTGCTGGTCGGCCTCGGCGCCGCGGTGGGCTACTACGCGACGAAGCGTCCCACGTACCGGGTCGAGGTGAAGCTCTTCGCGGAGAAGCAGCGTTCCATCACCGCGGTCGATCGCCCGACGGTCTCGGACGACGTGCCGACCCGCACCGCGGCCGATTTGGTGCACCACCACCAGAACCTGGTCAACGTCATCAAGCAGACCAACCTGCTCCCGGGCTACGCGGCGGAGTACGCGCGGCAGCGACAGGGCAGCGCGCTCGACAAGGTGGCGGCCCTGGCGGCTGGCGACCCGGTCCCCGACGAGGACGACCCCACGGACGCCCTCGTGAACCGGCTCGATCGGTCGCTGAAGGTGACCATCGCGGAACCGACCGTCACCATCTCGCTCGACTGGCCCAGCGCCAGGCAGGCCTACCAGATCATCGAGGCGGTCCAGCAGAACTTCCTCGAGGCGCGGCACGTCCAGGAGATCACCGCCATCGACGAGGTCATCGCCCTGCTCCAGGGCCGGGTGACCGCGCTCCGGCGCGAGCTGGACCTGGCCGTGGACGAGACCAGGCGCGCCCTCGCGCGCGGCGAGGCCTTGGGCGCGGCGACATCGGCAACACCGTCGCCGCGAGCGGCCTCGGCCGCCTCCACCGAGGAGCTGGTCCGCCTGCGCTCCATGCTCGAGGCGAAGGAGCGCGCCGTCCGTGACGTGGAGGACTTCCGCCGCAGGCGCCTCGCCGAGCTCCAGTCGCAGCTCGACGAGAAGCGCGCCGTCTACTCCGACAGCTACCCGGCCGTCGCGAGCCTGCGCGAGGACATCGCCTCCCTCTCGCGCGAGTCACCGCAGATCGTCGAGCTCCGCGCCGAGGAGCGGAAGCTCCGCGCCGACTACGCGGCACGCGCCGGGAGCGACCGCGCCGCCGCCGTCTCCGCCCTCACCGCCCTGCCGGCGGCGCGGCTCGCCCTCACGCCCCTGGCCGAGGGCACCCTGGTGGATCAGAGCGAGCGGGTGCGCGACGCGCGCCTCCGGTACCAGCAGATGGTGGAGCGGCTCAACGCGGCCCAGCTCGACCTAGACGCCGCGCGCTCCGCCTTCAAGTACCGCTACCAGATCATCTGGCCGGCCGAGCTGCCGAGGAAGCCCTTCAGCCCCAACCCGGTCAAGATCCTGGGCGGCGGAGCCGTCGCGGCCCTCTTCATGGCGCTCTTCGCCGCGGCCATGCTCGACCTCGCGCGCGGCCGGGTGGTGGAGCGTTGGCAGATCGAGCGGAAGCTGGCGATCCCGGTCATCGCCGAGCTGCACGAGTGAGGCGACCGGTCAGTTCCGCAGGAAGAGACAGCCGGCGATCCGCTCCCGCCCGATGAGGTCGATGGTCCTCCGGGCGTCGGCCATCCGGGTGTGCCCCGCCTCGATGCAGAGGATGACCGCGTCGGCCTTCTGCGTCACCGCCAGGCCGAGCGGCTCGGTGATGACCGGCTGCACGGCGACGATCACCTTGCCCAGGGCCGTCCGGTCCGGGTCGTCGCGATCCGGAGACGCGGCCTTGGCCACGATCTGCGTCGCGCCGGCGTACTCGAAGCGGGCGGTGCGCTCGATGGCCTGCGACGAGCCGGCCCCGACCACCACCTTCACCGCCGGCTCGTAGTCGGCCGGATCGGCCATGATGAAGAGCGTCACCGGCACCGTCCGCACCGAGCGCGCCGCGTCGGCCAGGAAGGAGGCCAGGACCGCGGTCGAGCCGCCGCGCTGGGCCGGGACCAGCACCACCGAGCGCCAGTCGTTGCGCGCCAGCCGGAACCAGAGCTCCTGGAACTGGCGGTCTACGTGGCTGCGATCGTGCGCGGGTTCCGGCGCGACCTCGCGCACGCTCTCCGCCGCGTCGCTCGACGGGCGCTCGTCGGGCGCGGATGCCCTGGCTGTTCCCTTCCGGCGCGTCAACACCCGGCATGTAAGGACGAACCCCTCGGCCGGTCAAGGAACAGCTCGTCCCCTGTTCAAGGTGTGGGTGTGCGCCGTCCCTCGTCCGGGAGATGCGCCATCCTGGCGGAACGCTGCTAACTTCGACCCCACGCCATGCCGCCGATGCTCCAGCTCGACCCCGCCTCCGAGTGCCTCCGCATCCAGGCCAGCATCTCCGAAACCGTGCTGAGGGCCCTGCGCCGGCGCGGCGTCGTGGTGGGGGTCTCGGGGGGGGTGGACAGCGCCGTGGTGGCGGCGCTCTGCGCCCGAGCCCTGGGCCCCGGTCGTGTGCTCGGCCTGCTCATGCCCGAGCGGGATGGCTCGCCCGAGGCCCTCCGCCTGGGG
>JAJYGO010000457.1 GCA_021785115.1 Chloroflexota bacterium
CGCGCACCTCGACCAGGTCGGCCGCCCCCGCGTCGACCGCGAAGAGGGACCTCGCCGCGTCGATCGTGACGTACACGAGGCGACCGTCGTCGGCCAGCGCCGGGCCCGAACCGGCGAGCAGGCCGCGCACGGTGAAGGTGCGCTCGCCGCCACCGCCGACGAGCGTCAGCCGCGAGCCCATCGACAGGCCGTGATCCTTTGCCCAGGCCGCCGGGACGAGGGCGCCTGCCGGATCGCCCGTGGAGAGCGGGGTGCCGGCCGTCAGTGCCTCGTCGTGCAACGCGCGATCGGCAGCGGGATCCACGCCCACCAGCGTCACCGTGCCGAGCGACCCGCCCTGCCCGGAGGCGAACGTCGGGCGCCGGACCTGCGGCGAGGTCTCGAGCACACCCGGTGTGCCGGAGACGGCGGCCAGGCTCGTGGGCGACAGGGTCCCCTCCCCGAACGCCCGGACGACCAGGTCGGCCCGGCCGGAGATCTCCCGCGCATAGCCGGCGGCACCGCTGGACGCCGCGGCGTCCACCGAGAGCGCGGCGAAGACGAGCGCGACGCCGATGGCGATGCCGGTCACCGTGAGGGCCGTGCGCAGCGGTCGGCGCCGGAGTGCCCGCCAGCCCAGCCCTCGCGGATCGCGCATCGGCGGACTACTGTCCCAGCAGCGCGAGCCGCTCGATCAGGGGCCGCGCCGGGTGTTCCGCACGGCGCCCCAGCCCGATCTCGTCGAGGATGCGCCCGTCCCGCAGGAACAGCACCCGGTCGGCATAGGCGCCCGCCTGCGCATCGTGCGTGACCAGCACCACGGTCTGGCCGCGTTCCGCGCACGAGCGGTAGAGGTACTGGAGGATCTCGTTGCCGGTCGCGTAGTCCAGGTTGCCGGTCGGCTCGTCGGCGAAGAGGATGGCGGGCCGGCCGGCGATCGCCCGCGCGATCGCGACCCGCTGCTGCTCGCCGAACGCGAGCTCGTCGGGCCGGCGGTCGGCCTTGGACCCAAGTTCGACCAGGGCGAGCGCCTCGTCCACCCGGGTCGCCGCCTCTCCGCCGCGCGGATCGCGGCCGGCCAGCAGGAACGGCAGGGCGACGTTCTCCCGGGCCGAGAGCAGCGGGACCAGGTTGAACGCCTGGAACACGAACCCGGTCTTCTCGCGGCGCAGCCGGGTGGCCCGGTCGTCGTCGAGGGTGGAGACGGTGACGCCGTCGAGGACGACCTCGCCGGACGTGGGCCGGTCCAGCCCGCCCAGCAACTGGAGCAGCGTGGTCTTGCCGCTTCCCGAGGGACCCATCAGCGCGACGAATTCGCCGGGCTGGACGGCCAGCGAGACGCCCTGCAGCGCGTGGACCTCCGCCTCGCCGGCACGGTAGGTCCTGGTGAGGTCGCGTGCCTCGAGAATCGGCGGCATCCGGGCAGTGTACCGGGGAGAACGCGACCGAGGAACCCGCGGAGCCCGCGGAGCCCGCGCAGCTACCGGGCGGGGGTTGCTCCCAGGAGGCCGCCGATCAGCGACTCGAGCAGACCCGGTGGCGGCGCGTCGTTCACGACGCGCTGGCTGGTCGTCCCCGCTGGCGCAACGGCCGGCGCGCTCGTGGGTTGGGCCGGGGGCTCGGGCGGAGCGGTCGCGTCGACCGGCCCAAGGTCAGTGGGCGAGGGCGAGGCGGTAGGGCTCGGGCTGGGGGTGGGGGTGGGGGTCGGCGTCGGGCTTGGGATCGGTGTCGCCGTCGGCGTCGGGGTCTCGGCCGGTGCCGAGGTGGGCGCCGGGATCGGTGCCCGGGTCGCGACCGGGGCGGGGCGCGGGGTCGAGACCGGACCCGGGGTGAGTGTCGGAGTCGGCCTCGGGGTCGGGCTGGGCGTGGGGGTCGCCGTGGCGGCGGCCTTCGTCTCCTTGAACAGCACGCAGTACATGAGCTTGCCGTCGGTGCCCTTGTATGCGCCCACGCCCATGGAGTCCCACAGCGCGCCGAGGATGTTCGACCGGTGCTCGGGCGAGTTCATGAACATCTGCTGGATCATGGTCGTCGCCTGGTCGTCGGACGCGTTGTCCCAGCCGATGTTCTCGCCGGCCAGCACATACTGGATCCCGCGCTGGTCCATGTAGTGGAAGACCTCGTACCCCTGCGGCGGGATCTGGTGCGAGAAGTAGTCGCGGACGGACATGTCCTGGGCCCGCCACTCGGCGAGCGAGTGCAGCTGGCTGTCGTTGCGCAACGGCGCCAGGCCCGATGCCGCCCGTGCCTGGTTCGTCAACGAGAAGAGCAGGCTCTCGTCCGCGGCGCTGAACGTCCCCGCGTCCCACGCCCGCACGACCGAGGCCGCCGGGATCGCGAACGCCCATCCGACGATCACCAGCGCGGCAAGGCCCGCGAGGGCGAACCGGGTGAGGCGGTGGCGGGACGAGATCAAGGTGGAAGAGCCTCCGTGCGAGCCCGCTGGGGCGGCGATGACCGCAGGCTAGGCCCTCGCGCCGCTTTCCCCAACCGCCCGGACGTCCCAGTGGGGTGGCAACCAGGGGTACCAGTCGCGTCCCGTCGCAACGGTCGGTGGGGCTCATCTGGCCCGGACCGGGTCGTGCCGGGACCGGCTCGCGCAGGGACCGCGACCGCAGGGTGCCCGGCGCGGCACCGGATGCGCCGTCACGGCCCTTTGGGGTAGACTTCGCGCGCCCACCCGTGTCTCGACCGAGGGTGCGGCGTCACGTGGTGCCGTCGCATGCACGCCGGCGCCTCCGCGGTGGCCTTAGCTCAATCGGCAGAGCATCGGATTGTGGATCCGAAGGTTACGGGTTCGAGGCCCGTAGGCCACCCCAATTTCCAGATCAGGACGGCGCCGCCGGGGCCCGCGCAAACCCGCCCTGACCCGTCCTGTCCGCCCAGGTGGGGTGTCAAAGCGGGTGTCAGATTCGCCCGCCGAGGCAGTCTGGGGGCAGCGGCGGATCCTGGCAACGGGCGTCGGCCTGAGCGGAATGGCGACGACCCTCTCGCAGCGCGGCTACTCAGGGGCGACTGTCCGCAGCAGGTTGAGCGCGTTGATCGCGGTGGGGAAGCCGGCGTAGGGGACCGTCTGAATGATGACTTCCTCTAACTCGCGCGTCGTGAGCCCGACATGCAACCCAGCGCGGAGATGCACCCGAAGCTGGGGCTCGCGTCCACCCATCGCCGTCAGGGCCGCGATGGTGGCGACTTCCCGCTCGCGGAGACCCAGACCGTCGCGGCAGTAGATGTCGCCGAAGGCGAACTCGACGATGTACCGCCCGAGGTCGCCCAGGGGCGCGACGACCGCCTCGCCGGCTGTGCCATCGACCTCCGCGAGCTTCGCGAGCCCGCGCGCGTAGCGGGCCTCGGGAGAGTCGATCCCGATCCGTTCATCGTTCCGCACCGTGGTCCTCCAGGGTCTGGTAGTGGTGGATCTTCTCGGCAATCGCCGCGAGGTCGGCTTCGAGTTCAGCCTTTCGCTGCAGTACCGTGCGCTGGTGCGCTTCGAGGAGTTCACGACGCTCCTGCAGGGTGGCGTCACCCAGCCGGCGCAG
>JAJYGO010000226.1 GCA_021785115.1 Chloroflexota bacterium
GCGGACCTCGGCTTCCCCATAGGCAACCACACGGTCAGCCATCCCTACATGCCCGGGCTGAACTACCAGCAGCAGTGGACCGAGATCTCGTCCGACCGCGTGGCGCTCGAGCGGGTCATCGGCGAGCCGTCGCTGATGGTCTTCCGGCCGCCGTACGGCGCCTTCAGCCCGGGTACGCTGCTCGCCGCCCGCGCCGCAGGCTACGGTGTCGTCCTCAACTGGGACGCATCGTTCGCGGACTCCTCGCGCCGTCCGGACGGGCAGGCGTGGCCGGTCACCTCGTATGCGCGGGCGGCGAGCCGCGGCGGCAACGGCTCGGTCATCCTGGGCCACTGCGGCAGCTCGATCGACCTCGCGGCGCTGCCGGCGGTCATCGCCTCGTACCGGGCGCGCGGCTTCACGTTCGTCACCATCCCCGAGTTGCTGGGTTTGCCGGGGGCGGCCCCGATGCAGTTCGTGCCGCCGCCGCCCGCCTGGAAGCTCGCGCGCTGGGCCCCGCTCTGACCGCGTCCGCTCTCTGCGCTGCTCCGGCGCCACGCTGAACGCCCCGAGGCGCGCACCGGTCTGCCACCATGGACGCGATGCGCGAGAACCCGTTCCTCGGCCACCAGCACCGCCGCCCGGCCGTCGACGCGACGGAGGCCGCTCGACTGCTGCGGGAGGCCTTCGGCGTCGAGGGCGAGCTGCACGAGCTGTGGAGCCACCAGGACCGCAACTTCCGGGTGGACACGCCCGGGGGCGAGCGGTTCGTGTTCAAGGTCGCCCGGGAGGGGCTCGGGCGGTCGGCGCTCGAGGCGGAGAACGCCGCCATGCTCCGGGCCGCGGCCGCAGGCCTCCCGTTCGACGTGCCCGTGCCGCAGCCGGCCCTCGACGGCGCGCTGATCGCGCGGCTGTCGACCGGGGCGGGCGCCGAGCACGACCTCCGGCTGGTGACCTGGCTCGAGGGCGAGCCGATCGCCGAGGGCCACCTGCCCGTCCCGTTCCTGCGCTCCCACGGGCGGATGGCGGCGCAGATCGCCCGGGCGATGGACGGCTTCGACCACCCCGCGCTCGACCGGGCGCTCCAGTGGGACGTGCGCCACGCGGGCGCGGTCGTGGCGGCGCTGGCGCCGTTCGCGGGCTCGGCGGCGCGACGGGCGCTGCTGGAATCGGCGATGGCCCGGGCGGACGCGGCGCTGGGCCCGCTGGCGGCCGGGCTGCGGGTCCAGGCCCTCCACCAGGACGTCACCGACGTGAACACCCTCGTCCGGCGCGACGAGGCGGGGCAGCCGGTGCCGACCGGCCTCATCGACTTCGGCGACCTCTCGCGGACGTGGCTCGCGGCCGAGCTCGCGGTCACCATCGCGGCCGACGCCTTCCACGCGCTCGAGGCGCCCGTGCAGGCGGCCCGGGAGGTGGCCCGGGGCTTCCTGGCCGTCCAGCCGCTGACCGAGCCGGAACTGGCCGCCCTGTGGCCGATGGCCGTGGCGCGCGCGGCGGCCGTCGCGATCAGCGGCGACCAGCAGGCGGCCCTCGACCCGGACAACGCGTACGTCGCCAGCGTGCGCGACGGCGAGTGGGCGGCGCTCGAGGCGGTGGCGGCCGTGCCATTCGCGCTGGCCGAGGAGGCGTTCCGCGAGGCAGCCGGGCTGGGGCCGGCGCGTGCGGCATCGGTGCCGGCGATCGTCGTGCCGCCGATCAACGGCCTGGCCGGGGCGCCGGTGCTCGACCTGTCGACCGCCACGGATGCGCTTCCGTCGCGGGCGACCGGCGATGCGTCCGCGGTGGCGCCGGTGGTGCTGGCCGCCGGGCCCGTCGCGATCGGTCGCTGGGGCGAGGCGAGGCTTGCCGACGCGATGCTCGACAGCGCGGCCGAGCCGGACTCGGTCCACCTCGGGGCCGACCTGTTCGCGCCCGCAGGGACGCCCGTCACGGCACCCGTCGGCGGCCTCCTGCGGCGGCGACCGGATGGCGTCGTCGTCAGGTCCGACGCGTTCGACCTCATCCTCGAGGGCGTGCGGGCGGAGGCGCCCGACGGCGCGAGCGTGGCGGCGGGGGAGCGGCTCGGGTCCGTCGCCGCCGGACCGCCCGACGGCCTGCCGCCGCGCGTCCACGCCCAGGTCCTGCTCGTCCCAGGCCTGGACGCGCCGCGCCGCACCGCGGCGTCGCTGGCGTCCGCGTGGCGTCGGCTCTGCCCCGACCCGTCGGCGTACCTGGGGCTGGCGCCCGGCGCCGCAGCCGCCCCGCCCGACGATGCCGCCGAGCTCCTCGCCCGGCGCGGGCGCGTCCTGGCCGACGTCCAGGTGCACTACTACGGGGCCCCGCCGCGCATCGAGCGCGGCTGGCGGCAGCACCTCGTGGACACGCGCGGCCGCGCCTACGTGGACGCCGTCAACAACGTGGCGGTGCTGGGGCACTCCCACCCGGCCGTCGAGGCGGCGGTCCGGCGCCAGCTCGCCAGGCTCAACACCAACTCGCGGTTCCTGTACGGCGTCATGGTCGAGTTCGCCGAGGCGCTGGCGGCCCGCTTCCCGCCGCCGCTCGACACCGTGTTCCTGGTCAACACCGGGTCCGAGGCCAACGAGCTGGCCCTGCGCCTCGCCCGGACCGCGACGGGCAGCGAGGACGTGCTGTGCGTCCGCGGCGCGTACCACGGCTGGACCGGCGCCGCGGACGCGATCACGACCTCGGCCCTCGACAACCCCCGGGCCCTGGGCACGCGTCCCGCCTGGGTGCACCCCGTCGAGCCGCCCAACACGTACCGCGGGAGGCACCGCGGGCCGGACGCCGGGACCCGGTACGCGGATGACGTCCGGGGGGTCCTGCAGTCGCTCGCCGCCGACGGGCGTGCCCCAAGTGCGTTCATCGCCGAGCCGCTGTACGGCAATGCCGGCGGTGTCGTCCTGCCCGACGGCTACCTGCGCGAGGTGTACGCGGCGGTCCGGGCGGCTGGCGGGCTGGCCATCGGCGACGAGGTCCAGACCGGCTACTCGCGGCTCGGCGCTCACCAGTGGGCGTTCGAGCAGCAGGGGGTGGTGCCGGACATCGTGACCGTGGCGAAGGCCGCCGGGAACGGCATGGCGGTCGGGGCGGTGGTGACCACGCGGGCGGTCGCCGAGGCGTTCGCCGCCGAGGGGTCGTTCTTCTCGTCGGTGGGCGGATCGCCCGTGTCGTGCGCCGCGGGGCTGGCCGTGCTCGAGACGATCGACCGCGAGGGCCTGCGCGAGAACGCGCGCGAGGTGGGCGGGCACCTCAAGGCGGGCCTCGAGCAGGTGGCCGCGGCGCACCCGGAGATCGTGGGCGCTGTCCACGGCATGGGCCTGTACCTGGGCGTGGAGCTGGTCCGCGACCGGGCGACGCTCGAGCCGGCCGAGGCGGAGGCGCGCGCGATCTGCGAGCGCATGCTGGAGTTGGGGGTCATCGTCCAGCCGACCGGCGACGGCAACAACGTGCTCAAGGTGAAGCCGCCGCTGTGCATCGACCGGCGGAGCGCCGATCTCGTGGTGGCCGCACTGGAGCGGACCCTGCGCGAGGGGTGGTAGCGGCGGCGGTCAGCCGCGGGCGCTGGTCCCTCGCGCGCGGCGCCCCAGCCCGAACGTGGCGGCGACGCGCCACGCCCCGGGCGCCGGGGAGCCGGTCAGGAGCGCCACTTCGGTGGCCATGCACACCACCGGTAGGCCCTGCTCCACCGCCGAGCGCGCCAAGCGCATCTCCGCCGGCGGTGCCTGGTAGGCGACAGTCAGATGGGGGACGATCTCCTCGAATGCGCCGCCGTAGGGGGGCTCGCTCGGGAAGGCGTCCGCGAGGAGCTCCGTCAAGCGGCGGAACGGGTCGGCCGGGTGGGGCTCGAGGTAGAGCACGTCGTCGCCGAAGGTCCGCGCGGCGGCCAGCGTGAACCGGAACGGGTCGAAGGAGGACAGCGCCGCTTCGACCCTGGACAGCACCTCGGTGTCCAGGGAGGCCGGCGCGACGAACGGATACAGCAGCGTGATGTGCGCCGGGACGCCCCATGCGGCGGACGGGTCGAGGCTGCGGCGCCAGCTCGCCACCAGGACCTCTGCCTCTGGCACGCGGACCACGAGCGCGCTCTCGACGGGATCGGGATGCATGGCGGGAGTCTGCTCCAGCCCGACTGTCGATGCGCGGTCTACCCTGGGCCGGGCGCCACCGCGACCGCGTCGGCTAGACTGCATCGATCCCATGCAGACTGAATAGCGGCCCACGGGCCGCGCGTCCCAGACGGAGGGGTGGCGTGCCGCAGCGTTACGACGCGGTGATCATCGGCGGGGGCCACAACGGGCTGGTCTCCGCCGCGTACCTGGCCCGTGCGGGCCTCAAGACGCTGGTCCTGGAGCGCCGGTACGTCCTGGGCGGCGCGGCGGTCACCGAGGAGATCGTGCCGGGCTTCCGCTTCTCGGTCGCGAGCTACGTCGTCAGCCTGCTCCGCCCGGAGATCATCCGCGACCTCAACCTGCCGCGCCACGGCCTCGACATCCTCCCGCTCGACGGCACGTTCACGCCGCTGCGGCCCGGAGTGGACAGGGCGCCCAAGGGCGGCGACTACCTGTGGCGCGTCAACGACCACGGGCGGACCGTCCGCGAGCTGCGCCGCTGGTCGAAGAGCGACGCCGAGGCGTACGAGGAGTACGGCCAGCTCATGGTGGAGATGGCCCGGTTCATCAAGCCGATCCTGGGCATCGTCCCCGGCGACCCCACTGAGAACGACCCCCGGCCGCTGCTGCCCATCGCGAGCCTCGCCCGCCGCTTCGGCCAGCTGCCGGAGCGCCAGCAGGCCGTGTTCGTGCAGCTGATGACGATGTCGGCCAAGGACTTCCTGGACCAGTGGTTCGAGACCGAGCCGCTCAAGGCCACGATGTCCGCGTCGGGGATCATCGGCACCTACCAGGGCATCCGCTCGCCGGGCACCGCGTACGTGCTGCTCCACCACTACATGGGCGAGATCGACGGCGCGTTCCGGGCCTGGGGCATCCCCAAGGGCGGCACGGGCGGGGTCTCCTACGCGATCGCCCGGGCGGCCCAGGCGCTGGGCGCCGAGATTCGCACCGAGGCCCCCGTCGCCCGGATCGTCGTCAAGAACGGCCGGGCCACCGGCGTGGCGCTCGAGAGCGGCGAGGAGATCGAGGCCTCGGTGGTGCTCAGCTCCGCCGACGCCAAGGTGACCTTCCTCGACCTGCTGGAGCCGGGCTCGCTCGACCCGGCCTTCGAGCAGGAGGTCCGCCGGTTCAAGTTCCGCGGCAGCTCCGGCAAGGTCAACCTCGCCGTGGACCGCCTGCCCGACTTCACCTGCCTGCCGGGCGAGGGCGAGCACCTCCGGGGCGCCATCTCGTTCAGCCCCAACACGACCGAGATGGAGCAGGCGTACGACGACGCGAAGTACGGCAGGTTCAGCCGGCGGCCGTACATCGACATGATCATCCCCACCCTCGTGGACCCGCAGATGGCACCGCCCGGCAAGCACGTGATCAGCTGCTTCGTCCAGTACGCGCCGTACCGGCTGGCGCCGGAGCTGGGCACCTGGGACGACCAGCGCGAGGCCTTCGGGGACGCGGTGATCGACCGGATCGCCGAGTTCGCGCCCAACATCCGGGACATCATCATCGGCCGCCAGGTCCTCACCCCGCTCGACATCGAGCGCACGATGGGCCTGACCGAGGGGAACATCTTCCAGGGCGAGCTGAGCCTCGAGCAGCTGTTCTTCAACCGGCCCGTGCCCGGCTACGCCCGGTTCAAGACGCCTGTCCAGAACCTGTACCTGTCGGGCTCGTCCACCCACCCGGGCGGCGGCCTGATGGGCGCCAACGGGCGGCTCGCAGCGCTGGAAGTCCTGCGCGCCCGCGGCCGGAAGGCGGCCTGACATGACCACGACCGCCAACGTCTACGACGTCGTCGTCGTCGGGGCCGGCCACAACGGGCTGGCCGCCGCCGCCTATCTCGCCCGCGCTGGCCAGCGGGTCCTCGTCCTCGAGGCGCGCGACCGGGTGGGCGGCGCGGCCGTCACCGAGGAGATCGCGCCGGGCGTCAAGGCGCCGACCCTCGCCCACACCGTCGGCCGCCTGCGGCCGTCGGTCGCCCGCGAGCTCGACCTCGGGGCGTACGGCATGTCGCTGGTGGCGCCCGAGGTGCGCGTGTTCGCCCCGCAGCCGGACGGCCGGGCCGTGACGCTGTGGGCGGACCTCGGCCGGAGCGTGGAATCGCTGCGGGCCTGGTCCGACGACGACGCGACCGCGTTCGTCGAGTTCGACCGCCGGGTGCGGGCCCTCTCGAGGTTCCTCGCCGACATCGGCGACGAGACGCCGCCCGACATCCAGGGCCCCGGCGCCGGCGACGCCCTGATGGGCGTCCGGCTCGCACGGGCCTTCCGCGGCATGGGCCGCGACGACGGCCGGACGATCCTGCGCGTGCTCGCCATGGCGGTCGCCGACTTCGTGGCCGAGTCGTTCGCGACCGAGGCGATCCGCGCGACCACCGCCTGGCGTGGCGTCCGCCACACGGCGATGGGCCCGTGGTCCGCGGGCACGACCGCCGTCCTGCTCGCCGACGCGGCCGGCAACGACGGCGGCGGGGCGGGCGAGACCGTGTTCGCCAAGGGTGGTCCGTCGGCGGTGTCCGAGGCGCTCGCGTCCGCCGCCCGGGTCGCCGGCGCCGAGATCCGCACGGCCGCCCGGGTCGCCCGCGTCATCGCGGCCGACGGCGCCGTGACCGGCGTCGTGCTCGAGTCGGGCGAGGAGATCGCCGCCCCGGCGGTGGTGTCGGGCCTGGGGCCCAAGGCGCTGCTGGCCGACCTCGTCGACCCCGTGACCGCGGGCCCGAGCCTGCGCTGGCGGGCCGGCAACATCCGGACCCCGGCGGTCTCGGCCAAGGTCAATCTCGTGCTCGACGGGCTGCCCGACTTCCCGGCCGCGGCCGGCGACCCGCGCCTGCTGCGCGGGCGGATCCTCGTGGGCGCGGCCTCGATCGACGCCCTGGAGCACGCGTTCGACGCCTCTAAGTACGGCGGCTTCGCGGAGCAGCCGGTGCTGGAGGCCACGATCCCGTCGCTCGTGGACCCGTCGCTCGTCGCCGGGGCCAGGGAGGGCACCCACGTCATGAGCGTCATCGCCCAGTGGATGCCGAGCCGGATCGCGGCCGGCGACTGGGATGCCCAGCGCGACGCGGTGGGCGACGCGGTGCTGCGCTCGCTCGAGACCGTCGCGCCCGGGATCACCGAGCGCGTCACGGTGCGCCAGGTGCTGACCCCGGCGGACCTCGAGCGCGAGCACGGCCTCACGGGCGGCCACCCGATGCACGCCGAGCCCGCGCTGGACTCGTTCTGGCTGTGGCGTCCGCTGCTGGGCTGGTCGCGCTACCGGATGCCGGTGAGCGGCCTGTACCTGGCGGGCTCGGGCGCCCACCCGGGCGGCGGTGTCACGGGCGCCCCCGGCCGGAACGCGGCGCGCGAGGTCCTGGCCGACCGCAGGCGACGCCGCCGGTAGCTGGCGCCGCCCGCGAGGGATCCGTCCGCCGAGCGGCGGACGGATCGGCTGCGTCCTGGTCTGGCTATGGCGCCACGTACCCGTACGCGCCGATGTCGCAGTGCGGTCCCTGCGGGCGGGCGACGCCGCGCTGGTCCGTCGCCGGGCACACCGCGTCGTCCGCCGCGTCGGTCGCCGGGCTGCCGGCGAGCAGGGCGTGGGTCCAGGTCGGACCGCCGTTGTCGGCGAGCGGACCGATTTTGGCGTCCCCGGTGATCAGATCGCTGGCTGCCGGGTTGCGGCTGCCGTCCTGGACCAGGTTGTGCCCCCCGGAGACCAGGCTGACCGGTCCGCCCGACGCATGCCACTCGCAGGCGTCCTCACCTTGGCCTCCTCTCTCCCGCGGGCTTCTGGGCCCGCCTGCCCTCCCTCGGGCTGACCCTTCCCTCGAGCCGTCGGCGCCCCCGCGTCGCGGCTCCCGTCTACTGCCGCAGCGAGCCGCGCGGCACGCTGACCGTCAGGCGCTCCACCGTGCCGCGCCGCTCGCCGATCGCCTCGGTGTCCTCGCGCCCGAGCTCCGCGCCGACGACCGTCCGGACCGTGCCGTCCGCCAGATGGAGCCGGATCGACGGCTCGTCGCCCAGGCGATAGCAGACGGGGACGCCGCAGCAGGTGAAGGCGAGCGATCCGGCGGGGAGGTCCCACTCGCGCTCGCCGCCGTCGAGGTCCGGGTAGTCGAACCGGTACGGGTCGCGCGCGAACTCCGACAGGTGGAGCAGGCGCGGCGCGAAGCGCAGCCTCCCGCCGGCCATCTCGACCCCGAGCTCGGTGAAGCGGGCCAGCAGCCCCTCCTTTGCGCCGCCGGTCATGCCCGGCTGCTGGGCGCCCATGTGGCGGGGCGAGTGTGTGTGGGGGTCGGTCGGGAACGCGCCGTACGCCGCGGGCGACTTGCGGAACCCCATCCCCTCGCGGATGTCGTCGTACGCGTCGGCGAGGACCGCGGCCGAGGCCGGGTCCGCTCCGGGGTCCGTGGCCGCTCGATGCGCGCCGCCGACCGCCACCAGCAGCTTCCCCGCCATATGCCAGAAGATGCAGCCCAGGCCCTCGAACATGAAGAACCGACCACTGCGCCCGGTGAACTCCCGGTGCCCGAACGTGGACTTCCAGAGCTCGACGACCGCCTGTCGGGCCTCGTCGCCGGCGCCCGCGGCGTCCAGCTGCTGCTCCACGTCGGCGACCGTGGCGAGATCGGCCTGGAAGTGCCACGCCCCGTTGCGATCCCGGGTGAACAGCCGCGGGTCGGCGAGGGGCGGCTCGCCGGCGAGCGTGTTGCGCTCGAGGAACGGCGTGATCTCGTGGTCCGGGTAGAGCAGATAGCTGTGCTGGTCCTCCCGCAGCATCGCGCTGCGGCGCAGGGACCGGGTAAGCTCGACGGCCTCGTCGGCGGTCAGCAGCCCCGACTCGAGGACCGCGACCTGGCCCTCGAGCATGGGCCCCAGGTGCTCGACGACCGCCCGGTCGTCCTCCATGCGGAGGATGTTGTAGGCGTCGTACAGGCCGTCCGGACGCCGGTTGGCCCGGATCGTCTGCTCGAGCGCCGCCAGCGCCGCGTCGAGCAGCCCGCGCACCCGCGCTCGCGGGACGGCCACCTCAGCGCCGTAGGCGTCGTTGTAGACGGCGCGGCGGTGCGCCTCGCCGGCGCGGCCCAGATCGACCAGGGCGCGTCGGCGCTCGACGTCGTCGAGCTTCGCCGGGATGCCGCGGAGGGCGGCTTCAACGGCGTCCAGCAGGCGCGCTGTCGGCTCGAGCATCGGGAGGGCGCCCTCATCGTCCCCGATCAGGCCGGACAGGAAGGCCGCGTAGCGCCACAGCGCGCCAACCGTGACCACGGACAGGCCCCAGCCGGCCAGCGCGTTGTTGGCGTCGTTCCACTCCGGCCGCTGGGTGTTGAGCCAGACGCCGCCCTCCGGGACGAGGTTGCTGAGCTTGACGAGGAGCGGCAGCAGCAGCTTCTCGGCGAGGGAGACCAGGCGGACCTCCCCGTCCGCCCGGCGGACGAGCTTGGCGTCCGCGCCGAGCTCCCGCGACTCGGCGACCAGCCGCTCGCTCAGGGGCGCGTCGAACGTGATGGTGTGGCGCGGGTCGCGCAGCAGGCCGTCCAGCCCCGCGATCCGGTAGGGGACGTTGGCATATGCGTAGCGGCGCTCGGCGAGGCCGGCACCCAGCCGTCCGGGCTGGTAGGCCTCGAGCGCCTCGAGCAGCCGGAGCAGGTAGACGATCTGGTGGTCGCCCCAGTAGCCGATGTGGCTCCACGGGTCGGCCGGGTCCTCGACCTCCCAGTCGATCCCGCCGCGCGTGATGCGGTACGGGTTGTACCCGTCCGCCGTCGAGGCGTTGAGGAACGTGGCGACGAAGCTGGACAGGTAGCCCGGGTAGCTCCGCGCGAGGCCCTCCCAGTTCTGGAAGATGTCCCGCCAGTTGCCCTCGTACCAGCGGACCGGCCGCCCGGCCTCGTCCTTGAGGCGGATCGTGAACCGATTCCAGGGGCGCGTCGGGTCGCCGTGGCGACGGCTGAAGCTGAGCGGCAGGTAGGACCCCAGGATGCGGTCCAGCTGCGGATCCCTGCGTTCCGCGGCCCGGTCGGCCAGACCGTCCACCGTGAGGTCGTCGGGCAGCGAGGCGATCCAGTCTTCGTGCCGCTCGAAGACGACGGCACTCTGGCCGCGGACATAGGCGGCCACGTCGTCGCGGGGCGCCGCGTAGCCGAGGTCGAACGTCCCGCCGCGCATCGCGTTGAACAGCGTGTTCGCGCGATGGTGCGCGGTGGCCGCCTCGTCGGCGCTGTGCTGCAGCCCGTCGGCCCCGGCGATCCGGCGCCGGATGCCGCGGCCATTCGCCTCGATGGCCGCCTCGAGGCCGGCGACGACGTCGCAGGCGGGCCGCGCGAGGAACTCGCGCAGCTCGACCACGGCGGCGTGGTCGAGGCGCGTGTCGGCCACGGTGTACCAGCGGTGCGTGCCGCCGGAGGGCAGCTCGACCTGCGACGCGACCAGGTGGGCGCCCATCTCGCCGCGGACCTCGGCCTCGGGCCTCGGGGGCCTGCCCAGCCGGAACTCGTCCACCTGCCGCTCGCTGAGCAGCACGACCGGCGCGTCGGGGCCGTCGTGGCCCACCGACCAGGCCACCGCGACGCGCAGCGACTCGGACGGCTCGGGCCGGTCGGAGATCGCGGTGTTGAGCCCGTAGATCGCGAGCGGCGACCCCGGCACGGCCTCGTGGCGCATGTAGGCCGTCGCGAGGTAGCTCAGCCGCTCGAAGGTCGCCTGGTCGACGCCCGGCGGCAGCATCCGGTGCCACCCGTCCAGGTAGCGGACGTCGACGGCTGCCGACCCCAGGTTGGCGAGCTCCACCCGGCGCACGAGCCCGAACCCGTCGCAGCCGCGGAGGCTCCAGCGGAACCGCAGCTCGAGCTCGTGGTGGATCTCCTCGAACACGACCGTCGTGTCGTCGACGTGCTTGTAGAGGTTGCGGGTGACCGTGCCGGCCAGGTTGCCGTCCCGCCACGGCTCCCAGATGGTGCGGCGTCCGTCGCGCTCCGCCAGCAGCACCGTGGCCGCGCCGCTCGTGTCCGGACGGCGGAGGAGCTTGTCGACGGTCTGGTAGGGGAAGACGGCCGAGGCCGCGCTGTGGCGCCCGGCGGTGAACGGCCCGTTGGAGCCGACGAACAGCCACACGTCGCTGTCGCTCACGACGTTCATCAGGAACGGAGCGAGGCGGTCGACGTTGCGGATGCACAGGTACCGGCCGCCGTCGAGCGTGACGAACTCGCCGGTGACCTCGGGGCCGGTCACGAGGGCGTCTCCTGGTACAGGCGGACATAGTCGAGGACGATCGACTGCGGGAGCGGCAGCTTCGGGTCGACCTGGCCGCCCAGCGTGCCCCCGACCGCCATGTTGACGATCAGGTAGAAGGGGTGGTCGAACACCCACTCGTTGGGGGCGACGTCGGCACTGGTCACGGTCTGGTAGGGCGAGCCGTCGAGCAGCCACACGATCCGCCAGGGCCACCAGTCGATGGCCACGGTGTGGAAGCCGGCGGCCACGGGGCCGCCCAGGTCTCGCGTGGTGGAGATCCCGCCGCTGCCCGAGTACCCCGGGCCGTGCAGCGTGCCGAGGAGCTCGTCGGGGCGCCGGCCGAGGAACTCCATGAGGTCGATCTCGCCCGACTGCGGCCAGCCGACCTGCCCGACATTCGTGCCCAGCAGCCAGATGGCCGGCCAGACCCCGAAGCCGTCGGTCACCCTGAACCGGACCTCGATCCGGCCGTACTGGAACTCCCGTCGCCCGAGCGTGACCAGGCGGGCGGAGGTGTAGCGGCACGGGCCGTACCAGCAGGCGAGCGCGGTGTCCGGCTTGCGGACGCTCACGACGAGGTGGCCCTTGCCGTCCACTGCGGCGTTCGCGGTGCTGTCGGTGTAGTACTCCAGCTCCTTGTTGCCCCAGCCCGGGAGTCCGATCGCGCTGCCGTCGCCGAGGTCGTAGCCCCACGTCGCGGGATCGGGCGGGCTGCCGGCCGGGCCGTCGAACTCATCGCTCCACACGAGCGGCCAGGTGGTCGGGTCGGGCGAGGGGACGGGCGGTGGCGTCAAGGCGGGTGCCTCCGATGGGGCGATGACGGCTTGGGCATTCGTGGGGCTGGGCAGGGCAGGGGACGGCGGTGCGGGCGCCGACCCGGCGGGGCCGGACGCCGCCGGGCTCGCCGAGGCGCACCCGCCCACCGCGGCGGCGAGCAGCATCGACAGGACCCATCGCGACGACCTCCAGCCCGGGCGACGCGGGTTGACGCCTGCTGCGGCCCCGCTACGCATGGCCGCCCCGCAGCGCGTGCTCGAGCGCCCAGATCGCCAGCGGCCGGAGGTAGATCGAGGCCCGGAAGGCGCCGTCGGCGTCGTAGGCCTCGGGCGTGCGGTACCGGTAGCCGCGCTCCTCGACGACCCGGTCGACGCCCGCCGCCGTGCACCACGCCTCGTCGAGCATCCCACGGCCCGCCATGAAGGCCGCCAGCGCGTAGGCCGTGCCCGTCCAGACCTCCTGGGACTGCTCGCTCGAGGTGTCGACGCTGCCGTCCGGCCGCGTGCCGTTCACCGCTCCCATGCGGCCGTCGGCGAAGCCCCTGACGTTGCGCTCGAAGACGGTGGCGAGGGCCGCTCGAACGCGCTCCGGCGGTGCGACCGGGTCGAGGCCGGTGGCGTCGGCCCACCACTGGCCGACGAGCTGGTCCGCCATCACCGAGTCGCTCGACGAGCTGGCGCCGGCGTCGTAGCGGTAGTAGGCGCCCGTCCAGAGGCGATCCTCGAACGACCGCATCCCGCGCTCGAGCAGCCCGTCCAGCCAGGCGACGGCGTCGACGTCGCCGGCGGCCCGGCCGAGCGCCGCGCCGGCCCGCAGGGCGGCCAGCCAGAGCGACCCGCCGTAGGCGCTGGGGCCGCGCATCACCCACGTGTCGTAGGTCTGGTCGGCCGTGCCATCGTGCTCGGGGAGGCCGTCCCCGTCGAGGTCGAACTCGGCCAGGCGCCGGAGCGCCGCGAGGACGGACGGCCACGTCTGCTCGGCGAGGCCCGGCGGCTGGAGCAGCGAGACCGCCTGCCACACGAGGAGCACGAACTTGCTGTTGAGGTCCTTCCAGCGATTCGGGTCCTGCAGGTGGTAGTGGTTGAGCTTGACGAACGGGTCCCCGGCCGGCCCGCCGACGTCGTGCAGCAGCGCGCCCGCCACCTTGCGGACGGTCGTTCCGCCGGTCGCCCAGACCGGGACGACCTCCAGGTCCTCGGCCGACACGGTCGCGGCGAAGTCGCGCACGATCCGGACGGCGATCTCGGGCCACAGCATCACTAGGGCGAAGGACGCGTAGAAGTACACGTCGAGGGTGTTGTAGAAGGGGTAGTCGAAGCACTCGAGGACGGCGAAGGGGCCGATCTCCGGCCCTCCCGGACGCTCCTCGGCGGCCCAGAGCGTCCCGCCGTCCACCAGCAGGTACAACTCGTTGAGCAGGGCCGCCCGGTACCACGCCGGCCGCCGCTCGTCGGACAGGATCGGCTCCTGCCACTGCCGGATCGCCGCCAGCCACGCGGCGCGGCGCTCCAGGGCCCGGGCGGCGATCGCCCAGGCCGCCCCGCCCGCGGCGCCGAACTCCTGCGTGTAGCGCCGCAGCCAGTGGCGACCCGAGCCGAACTCGACGACCGGGAAGTCCCAGGCCAGCACGAACGAGACGACGCGCTCCTCGCCGGGTCGCAGGGTGAGGGTGGCTGCAACCGCGGCCCCGATCGCCTCCCCGGGTCGGGCCGGCCTCGAGTCGGCGTCCGCTTCGAGCCGGCCGTCTGCCGCGAGGTCCGCCCACACCCCCGCCCCGTCGTCGACGTCGAACCGGCTGCAGGTCGTCACCTCCAGGCCCGGCGCCTCCGCCGCCGCGACCGCGAAGCTGCCCTGCCAGGCCTCGCCAGCGGCGTCCTCGGGGCCCGCGAGGACCACTCCGGCCGCGCCGCCGGCCCGCACCGAGCGGTTGACTTGGCCGCCCCGCCGGTCCATCCCCGCGTCCCGTCCGACGAGGTTCTGCCAGGTGAACATCAGGCCGACCGTCACCGGCTCGGGGCCCGGGTTCTCCACCCGCCAGTCGAACACGCCCACCGGGAAGGAGCTCTCGAGGTACTCGCCCGGGACCACCGGCGAGAACTGGTGCTGCACGAGTCGCACCGGCAGGCGGCTCCACTCGTACTCGAACCAGGCGCCCGGGAACAGCCCGTGGTACGTGCCGGCGCCGACCGGCAGGTCCCAGTTCCACGATGCCGGGCGCTCCGGGCGGATGGTGCTCAGCACGTGGGCTTCCGTGGCCGCGGCCGTCCGGGTGAAAACCGAGAACTGGCAGGCGGGCGCCGTCTCGAACCGGTGGACGCCCGTCTGGAGGTGCCAGCGGGCGAAGTCGCCCCGGGGGGTCCGGCCGATGCTGCCGGCCCCCAGGCCGCCCAGCGGCACCCCGCCCCAGGGGCCGTCGTCGATGTGGGGCTCGTGGTGGACGCGCGTCCTGCCGGCTCCGGGCGGCGCACTGCCGATCGCGCACCGCCACGCCACCGCGGGGATGTCCGACGGGGCGGTCCCGGGCCGCGAGCCGCTCATCGCAGGCCGCTCGGCATCACGATCCGCGCGAGCTGGACTCGCGGACCACCAGCTCGGTGGGGAAGACCACCCGGCCCGGCGGCTCGGCCGGGTTGGCGACCCGGCGCAGCAGGAGCCGGGCGAGCTCCTGGCCCATCCGGGTGATCGGCTGGCGGATGGTGGACAGGGTCGGCCGCATGGACGTCGCGAGCGGGGCGTCGTCGAAGCCGACCACCGCCACGTCCTCGGGCACCCGCCGCCCCGCCTCGCGGAGCACCCGAGCGGCGGCCACGCCCATGGCGTCGGAGGCGGCGAACACGCCGTCGAGGTCCGGATGCTGTTCGAGCAGCCGGAGCACGGCATCGGCGGCCGCATCCTGGCGGAAGTCGCCATCGGCCTCGAGGGTCGGGTCCTGGGGCAGGCCGGCCGCGGCGAGGGCGTCGTGGTAGCCGGCGAGGCGATCCCGGGCCGACCACAGGCCCAGCGCCCCGTGGATCGTGGCGATCCTGGTGCACCCGACCGAGAGGAGGTGCTCGACTGCCAGCCTGGCCCCGCCTCGGTTGTCGGCATCGACGTAGCTGAGCGGGCTGGACTCGTCGGAGCGACCGCTCAGGACGATCGGCACGCCCTGCCGGGCGAGGAGCATCGGCATCGGGTCCTCTGCGCGCGGGCCGACCAGGATCGCCCCGTCGACGTGCCCGGCCTCGAGGAACTCGGCCACCCGGGCCTCCTCGCGGACGGTCGGGGCGATGAACAGCACCAGCTGCACATCGCTCTCGGACAGGACGTCGCTGATCCCCCGCAGCAGGTAGCCGAAGAACGGGTCGGCGAAGAAGTGGGCCGTCGACTCCGGGATCACGACCCCGATCGAGTCGGTGCGCCGCGTCATCAGGCTCCGAGCGGCCCGGTTGGGGACGTAGTGCAGCGCCTCGACGGCCGCCTCGACGGCCGCCCGCGCCTCGGGGCGGACCTGCGGGTTGTGGTTGACCACCCGGGACGCGGTGGCGCGGGACACGCCGGCCAGCCGCGCCACGTCCTCGATGGTCGCGGACCGGCGGGCGGCGCGGCCAGTCTTCGCCACGGACGCCACTAGCCCTTCACCGCGCCGGCGGTGACGCCGCCGATGATCCAGCGCTGGGCGAACAGGAAGAACACGGTCATCGGGGCCGCGATCATCAGCACCGCCGCCGCGATGGACGGCCAGTCGCTCCCGTAGACGCCGTAGAACACCAGCAGGCCCCGGGTGATCGGGTAGTAGTCCTGGTTGCTCAGGTAGATCGTCGGCAGGATCAGCTCGTTCCAGACGCCGATGGCGGCCAGCACGGCCACGGTCGCGATGGCGGGCATGATCAGCGGGATGACGATCTGGACGACGAACCGGAAGTAGCCGCAGCCCTCGATCGCGGCGGCCTCGTCCAGCTCGACCGGGATGGTCCGGATGTAGTTGACCAGGATCACCACGCCGATCGGGTTGACCAGGAACAGCATGACGTAGCCGATCGGGTTGTCGTACAGGCCGAGGCGCAGGATCAGCTGGAACTGCGGGATCAGGGCCGCCGGCAGGAACAGCGCGATGACGAACAGCGTGAACAGGCTGCCGGAGCCCCGCACGAACCGCCGCGCGATCGCGACCGCGAGGAACACGGCCGTGACCAGGAAGATCAGGACCGACGACACGGTGTAGATCACCGTGTTGAGCAGGTAGCGCGGGAAGTTGGCCTTGTCCCACGCATTCGCGAAGCTCGACAGGTTGAGCGTGTCGGGCAGGCCGATCGCGTTCTTCTGGAACTCGGGCAGCGTCTTGAGCGGCGTCAGGACCAGCATCAGCATCGGGCCGAGGTAGACCACGGCCAGGGCGATCAGGATCACGTAGGAGACGACGTGGCCCCAGTCCAGCCGTCGTCGCTTGGGGCGGGTCGCCGAGGCGGTCGTCGCGGCGCCTCGATCCAGGTCCACGATGGCGGTCATCCCAGCAGCCTCGCCTCTCGTCGTCGCAGCAGGAA
>JAJYGO010000376.1 GCA_021785115.1 Chloroflexota bacterium
TCCGGCCGCGTCCAGGACCGCGAAGACATCCCGGGTGGAGAGCCGCGCGGCCGGCACCACGAGGAGCACGCCGAGCGGGCCGCCGGCGGGTGCCGGCAATCGCCGCAGGACCTCGCCGCGGCCGGTCACGTGGGCCCAGGTCCCGAGCGCGAAGAACGGGACGTCGGACCCCAGGGCGGCCGCCAGCTCCCGGCGCCGCCGCGCTCCCGGGCGCAGCCCCCAGGCGGACGCGGCGAGGTCGAGCGCCGCGAGCGCGTCGCTGCTCCCGCCACCGAGCCCGGCGGCCACCGGGATCCGCTTCCGGAGCCGGAACGCGAGCGGACCGCAGGCCGGGGCCCGACCGGCACGGGGTGCGGCCGGGGTGCCGGGCGGCACGGCCTCACCCGGCAGCGCATCCCGGCGCAGCAGGGCCGCCGCCCGCAGCACCAGGTTGCCGCCGGTCTCCAGCCCGGGCGCGCCGTCGATCGCGAGGAGATCCTCGCCCGACGCGACGGCAACCGGCCCCAGCGGCGAGACAGTCAGCTCGTCCGCGAGCGCGAGCGGCGCGAAGACCGAGCGCAGCTCGTGGAACCCGTCGGGCCGGCGGCCGACGACCTCGAGCGCGAGGTTGATCTTGGCCGGCGCGTCCGCGCCCCACCTGCGAGGCGCCGCTGCGCGGCGGACGCCGCTCCCCGCCGTGGTCGACGTCGCCGCCCGGGGGCGATGGCCGGGGAGCGAGGCGCCGTGCCCTGACGCGGGGCCACGCGCCGGGCCGCTCACGGCACGACCCCCGCCCGCCACCCCGCGCCGACCATCCCGAGCGCCTCGGCGAGCGCCAGCCAGTCCTCCACCGACAGCGTCTGGGGACGCCGCTCCGGGGCGATCCCCGTCGCGCCCAGCGCCTCGTCGATGCGCGCCCGTCCGACCGCCGGCAGCTGGCGGGAGAGCACGTTCCGCAGCATCTTGCGGCGCTCCCGGAAGCCGGCCTGCACCACTCGCCAGAGTGCCTCCTCCTCGTCCGGCGGGAGGCGTCGCGGCCGCGTCGCGCCCGCGAGCACCGCGGAATCCACCTCCGGCGGCGGCTCGAACGCGGCCGCCGCCACGTGCCGGATCACGCGCACGTCGGCGTGGTACTGCACGAAGACGGAGAGGTAGCTGAGCCCGCCCGGCGGTGCGGCGATGCGCTCCGCCACCTCGCGCTGCAGCATCAATACCATCCGCTCGGGCCGCGGCTCCTCCCCCAGGACGTGGTGCATGACGGGGCTCGTGATGTGGTACGGCAGGTTGGCCACCAGGTCGTAGGGCGCGGCGACGAGGTCGGACACCGGGACGTCCAGGGCGTCCGCCTCCACCAGCCGCAGCGAACCGGGGGCACCGGGATCTGCCCCGGCGGCCTCGATCGCGCCGGCGAAGCGCTCCCGAAGGTGGGCGGCCAGCCGCGGGTCCACCTCGACGGCGGTCACCGCCGCGCCGGCACGCAGCAGTTCCCCGGTGAGGATCCCGATCCCCGGCCCGATCTCGAGGACCGTGCGGCCGGGCGTCGGCGCGGCCGCGGCGACGATCGCCTCCAGCGTCGGCCCGTCCACCAGGTGGTTCTGGCCGAGCGAGTGCCGTGCCTCGAGGCCGTGACGACGCAGGTAGCGCCGGACGACCTCGGGGCCGAGGTGCATCGCGTCGAGCTCGTCCCCCCCGGCGCCGCTCACGAGACCAGCGGCAGGGACGGCCTGGCGTCCAGGTCCAGCGACGCGCGCGTCCCGGCGCGCGCCCGGAAGAAGCCGGCGGCCCCGATCATGGCGGCGTTGTCGGTGCAGAGTGCCGGCCGCGGGACGATCAGGGGGATGCCGAGCGCGGCCGCACGTTCCGCCACCCGGTCGCGGAGGACCGCGTTGGCGGCCACGCCGCCCCCGAGCACGATCGCGCGGGCACGGCTCCGTTCCGCCGCCAGCCCCGTCTTGGTGGCCAGGACGTCGACCACCGACTCCTGGAAGCCGTAGGCGAGCTCCGCCACTGCTTCGACGTCCAGTGCCTTCCCGCCCCCGCGGGCCTCGATGGCGCGGCGGGCCGCGGTCTTGAGGCCGCTGAAGCTGAAGTCGTAGGACTCGCCCATCCACGCCCGCGGGAACTCGACGTCGCGCCGCCGGGCGCCCGCGGCGGCCTTCATGATCGCCGGCCCGCCGGGATAGGGCAGCCCGAGGAGCCGCCCCACCTTGTCGAACGCTTCGCCGGCGGCGTCGTCGACCGTCTGCCCCAGGAACCGGTACTGGAGGTGGTCCTGCATCTCCACGAGGAAGGTGTGGCCGCCGCTCACGACCAGGGCGACGAGCGGGAACGGCGGAGCCGGTCGTTCCGGCGCGTCCCGGTCCAGCAGCCACGCCGCGTAGATGTGCCCCTCGAGGTGGTTCACCGGGACGAGCGGGCGTCCGTGCACGTAGGCGAGCGTCTTGGCGAAGTTGATCCCCACCAGCAGGGACCCGGCGAGGCCTGGGCCGTTGGTGACCGCGACCGCCTCGATGGTGGACCAGTCGTCGATGCCGGCGGCGGACCGCGCCTCCTCGAAGACGGGGACGATCCAGCGCAGGTGCGCGCGGGCCGCGACCTCCGGCACGATCCCGCCGGTGGACGCGTGCATCGCGACCTGGCTGGCGACCACGCTGGCGCGGATCAGCCGGCCCTGCTCGACCACCGCCACGGCGGTCTCGTCGCACGAGGTCTCCACCGCCAGGATGAGCCCCGCTCCCTCGGTCGACATCACGCGCCGCCCCCCGCCATCCGGTCGTCGTCTGCCCATGCCGGACCTCCGGCCGCGTCGACGCCGCCGATCAGCATCTCGTCTCCCCCGTCCGCCGCGTCGGAGGCCGGGTCGCCGGTCCGCGCGCGCAGGTCGGCCGCCAGGCGCTGCAGCCGGACGCGCATGTCGCGGGAGCGCAGCTCTGCGGTGGTCATGATCAGCGCGTCCTCGTTGTTGTCCGTGTAGTAGCGGGGCCGCACACCCACGGGCCGGAAACCGTACTTCTCGTACAGGCGCCGGGCCGGCATGTTCGAGACGCGCACCTCCAGGGTGGCCACCGACGCGCCCACCGTCTCGGCGATGCGGAGCAGCTCCAGGAGCATGTGCTGGCCCACGCCCTGCTGGCGGTATTCCGGCGCGACGGCAAAGGTGGTGACGTGCGCCTCGTCGACCATCTGCCACAGGCCGGCATAGCCCACGATCCGCTCCCCGTCGCGCGCCACCAGGTATCGCGCCAGCCGGTTGCCCTCGAGCTCCTGCCGGAAGGCGTAGGACGGCCACGGCGCCGTGAAGCTGGCCCGCTCGATCTCGTGGACGGCGGGGATGTCCTCGACCCGCATCGGCTCGACGGTGACCCTCACCGGAGGTCTCGCGACCACTCGATCCTCCCGACCTGCTCGGTGATGCCGCGCGGCAGCGTGACGTAGGCCGGCACGAGCTCGGCCACGTCGACCGCCCGGCCCGCGTCCAGGGCAAGGCGCCCGAGGGAGAGGAGCGCCGCCCCCAGGGCGTGCTGGGCCCGGAGGCCACGGGCCGTCGCTTCCGCACCGATCGCCGGCCCTGGCGCGAGGTCCACGGCCACCAGCCAGGCGCTCGCCACCCGCGGGTCGAGGGGCTCGCCGCCGGGCACCAGCTCGGGCTCGCCCGCGGCACCCGGCAGCGCGGCGGCGTCGGCGGGCAGCCGGTAGCGCGCGAGGTACCGGTCGTGCGGCCCCGCGGGCAGCACCACCGCCACGTCGCGCGGATCCCCGGGTTCGCGGGCGGCCACCGCCAGGCCGGCCGTCGAGGGGATCCCCGCGATCGGGATCCGGAGGCCGTAGGCCAGGCCCTTGGCCGTGGCAAGGCCGACGCGCAGCCCGGTGAAGGCGCCGGGCCCCGTGCCGCCCACGATCCCGCCCAGGTCGCCGAGGCGGACCCCGGCCTCGCGGAGCAGCTCGTCGACGACCGCGAGCAGCTCCTCGCCGTGCCGGTATCCCGCCACCCACGAGCGCGCCGCGAGCGGAGCGCCGGCTCCGTCGCCGATCGCCACCGCGGCACGCCGCGTGGCGGTGTCGATGGCGAGGAGCAGGCCGTCCCCGCGTGCGCCGCTCATTCCTCGGTCTCCCCCGTCACCGTCGCCTCTTCCTCCGCCTCGGTTCGCCACGTGCGCGCCGCGGCCAGGTACCGGTCCCCGCGTCGGGTGCGCGCCCGCAGGTCCAGTTGCCGGACCTCGTCGCCGGCCCCCTCGAAGTGCACCTCGAGGTCCGCCCCGCCCACCGGGCCGTCCAGCCGCTCGGCCCACTCGATGATCGTCACGCCCCCCTGCTGGCGCTCGTCCAGCAGTCCGCCGGCCAGCACGTCGGCTGCGCCACCCAGGCGGTAGAGGTCCAGGTGGAAGAGCGGCAGGCGGCCCAGGTACTCCGCCATCAGCGTGAAACTCGGGCTGTTCACCACCGCCGTCACGCCGAGTCCCTGCGCGAACCCCTTGGCGAACTGCGTCTTGCCCGCCCCGAGCTCGCCCCGGAGCGCGATGACGTCGCCCGCGACGGCGACGGCCGCCAGGTGCGCGGCGAAGCGGCGTGTCTCCGCCGCGGACGCGCTGGAGACCCGCACGGGCGTGCCGCCGGTCGAGCGCCGCTCAGCCATCGCGTTCCAGGTCCGCCAGCGGCACGTCGATCAGCTCCGCCACGCCCGGCAGCGCCACCGGGTCCAGCTCGACCAGGGCGCATTCCTGGTGGACGCCGGCCGCGCGCCGCCGTCGCGCCAGCAGGCGGACGAAGCGGCCGGTCCGGCCGAGCAGCGGCCCGGCGGTGACGCGGACCCGCGCCGGGTCCGCCACCGGCATCCCGGCCCCCGGCTCCAGCAGGATCAGCGGCGGAGTGATCCCCAGTCCCACCTCCTGGCCGGCGGCGCCCACCAGCGCGTCCCAGGTCCAGCGCGGGACGGGTCGTTTGCCGTACCCGTCGAGCACCACGAGCGCGAAGGAGGGGCTTGCGTGGACGGAGGCGTCCTGGCGTTCGATCGACGCGCGCAGCGCCACGACGTCGCCCCCGATGACGCCCCCCACGATCATCCCGCGCACCCCCATCGCGCGGGCCCGGGTGAGGCCCTCGATGTCCACCCGCGACCCGGCGACCAGGACGGCCCCGGCGTGGCGCACGTCGATCTGGTTGGCGTGCAGCTCGGCGTCCGGGCCGTCGACCGCCACCACCAGGGTGCCGTGGGACGGCTCGCCCACCGCCAGCGCGGCGGGCAGGGCCGGTCCCTCCGCGTGCACCACCAGCGCGCAGGGGTCGATCGACCGCACCGTCCCCGTGACCGGTGACGCGACGACCGCGTGGTGGCGGGCCACGACGGCCCGCAGGCGGCCGGACGGCGTCGCGTACAGCACCTCGCCGGCACCCTCGTAGCGCAGCGCCCGACGACCAGATCCGCCCAGCTCGGCCCCCTCCACGAACCGCGTCCCGGGCGCAGGCACCGAGCGCGCCCGCAGCGGCTGTTCCGCCACCTGTGGGTGTCGCTGGCGGCGCAGCAGCGGATCGCCGACCGACACGCGGTCGCCGGGGACCACCAGCGGCTCGTCCCCGGGACGGAGGCCGATGGTGACGAGCGGCGCGGTGATCGGCGGGGACCGGCGTGGGACCCGCGAGAGTCCGGCGGGCTCGGTCACGGCTCGGCGGTCGTCCAGAAGGGTCGTTGCCATGTGTCCAGGAACTCCCGCCGGCGCTCCGGGCGATCGGGCAGACGGAGGGGCATGTCGCGCGTGTCCACCAGCAGGCCCCCGAGACCACCGGTCACCCGGAAGAGGGCGCGCCGCGCACGCACGCCCACGAACAGGTCGTCCGGTGATTCCAGCTCGGCGGCGGCACTCAGGCCGGGCGGCAGGTCCACGACCTGCACCGCGCCCGGCGTGAGGGGCAGCGACGTGCTCGCGCCGTCCGCCGTCACGCGCAGGGTTCCCCGGTGCCCGGCGCGCAGCCCGGGCGCGACCACGACGCTCCCGAGAGGCAGGAGGATGTCGTCCGCGAGATCCGCCAGCATCCGGCGTCGGTCGGGCTCCGATTCGATGGTGCCGAGCGGCGCGAGGACCCGGGCATGGTCGAGGGCGAGCGCCATCGCGCCGGGCCGGCGGAGGATATCGACGATCGCCAGGGCCACGGCCGGCGCGGGTGGCACGGCGAACGCGCCGCCGCTCACGACCACGAGGTCCGGAGCGGTCAGGGGGACCGGATCGGCCAGCCGGTCGGCGCCGCGCGCGTCGTGGTGCCGTTCGCGGGCAGGATCGTGCCAGGCGGCGTCGAGCCGCTCGAGGGAGGCCCGCGCGGCGGCAAGCCGCAGGCGCGCGCCGTCGCCGGCCGCGTCGCGCCAGGGCGCGACCCGCAGGTTCCGCAGCCGGTCCCGGATCGCGAACGCGTCGTCCGCGAGGGGTGACCAGCGCGCGATCGCGTCGAGGAACCGCTGGTCGTCCACCGCCTCCGGGGGCACCAGGGCAGCATCCGCGCGCACGAGCCGCCGCATGACACCGTCCGGACCGGCCATCACGCGCGTCCCCGCGTCCAGCCCGACGTCCACGCCCTCCACGCGAAGGTCCAGCACCGCCGCGAGCGAGGCGATCGAGCGGACGAAGGCATCGCGGCCGTCGTTCGACCACCCGTCCCGCCGTCGACCGACCAGTTCCCGGGCGGCCGGCACGGCGTCGCCCGCCCCGTGGGTCCGGCGCACCCGCTCCGCCGGCAGGTCGGGCCGGCCCGACCCGCCACGTCCGGCCACCAGCACGGGCAGGTCGTCGCGCAGGCCGGCGGTCGCTCCGACCAGGGCCAGCACGTCGAGCAGGGCCTCGTGCTCGTGCCCACCCAGCCCGTCAGGTGCGGCCACGGCCACCAGGTCCAGGCCCGGATCGCGGAGCGCGATGGCCGCCTCGAGGGCCCCCGCGCGCTCCGGCGTGATGCCCGTCCCGACGTTCCATCCGTCCGCCGCGAAGGCGCGTGCCAGCGCGTCCGTGCTCCGGTCCGACGGCCCGGCGATCACCACGCGGGGCGGAGGCCAGGTCCGGCTCTCCACCCGCGTCCAGTCGGGCCACCCGGCTGGATCCGGGAGTGCCTCGGGGCGCGCGGCGTGGACCTGGTCCACCAGGCCCCGGAGCAGCACGTCGCCCGGGATGCCCACCGGAGCCGCGTCGGCGGCCAGCAGGCGCCAGCGCCCGTCCACGCGGGCGATCAGCGCGGCCGCCAGCGTGGCGGAACCGGCGTCGAGGGTGAAGAAGGCGTGGGGCTCGGACGTCACGTCGAAATCCTACCCGGCCGCGAGGGCAGGCGTCCGCGGCGGGCCGCCGCGCCCGCAGGTCGGGTCATTCGCGGCGGAGCGGGCCGCCGCCCTGTGGTCGGCCGGCCGGGGGCCGCGTCAGGCGTCCCAGCGGGACGCTTCGTCCAGCTCCTCGAGCCGGTCGATCAGCCGCTCGATCCCCGACTCGTCGGCCAGCACGCGGTCGACACCGACGATCCCCCCGGTCAGGATGCCCCGCAGCAGCGGGTCGAAGAAGAGCATCGCCTGGCCGCCCAGGGGCCGGTACGGCCGGCTCGCCTCGAGGAACAGCACCATGGGGGTGGCCATCCCGCGCAGCTGCACCTCGCGCGCGACGGCGTCCACCAGCTCGTCCTGGACCTCGTCACCGGGGCCCGCGCGTGTCCCGCTCATGCGCGTCGCTCCGGATCGTGCACACCCGGGGCCGCTGCGGGGCGCGGGGCGTCCCGCCCCGCGGGCTCCGGAGCGCCGGCGCCCGGCCCGGCGCCATCGGGCCCCACGGCCTGCGGATCCATGACCCCGACCAGGCCGGCGTATGCGCCCGGGACCACCGGGACGGCGCGGGGCTCGCGCTGTCGCTCCAGCTCTGCCTGGAAGGTGTCGTACGTGTGGGTTCCCCGGAGCGCGAGGACCACGTCCTGCAGCGAGCTGCAGCCCGGCAGGGTCTCCCGGACGGCCCGAAGCATGATCTCCGCGCACGCCTCCAGCGTGACGCCGCCCACCGGCGAGCCCATCGCCGGGAACGCCACGACCCGCAGGCCCATCCCGTCCGCCAGGCGCACGGCGGAGCGGGTGGCGGCATCGATCGCCTCGGCGCTCGTGCGCCGGTCGACCACCAGCGAGACGGCGTGGATCACGTACCGGCAGGGCAGCGTGCCGGCGCCGGTCGCGACGGCCGCGCCGGGGACCTGCTGCCCCTTCGACACCGCCTCGAACTCGATCCCGTGGCCGCCGCGCTGCTTGATCGCCGCCGCGGCACCTGCGGTCATCCAGAGCGTCGGCGTCGCCGGCACCACGATCGCGTCGACCTCCAGGTCGCCGATGTCGCCGTTCCAGAGCCGGATCCCGCTCATCTCGCCCCCGCACCCTGCCGACGGACCTCGCCGGCGAGCGTCCGAACGCTCTGCACTGCGCCGCCCGCATCGTACACGCGGGGCAGGCGCGATGCCATTGCCGTGACGATCTCCCACGGGATCGTGGTGCGCGCACGCGCCAGTTCCAGCGCGTCGATCCGCTCGGGGCCCTGCGCGCCGAGCAGGACGAACTCGTCCTCCAGGCCGACACCGGGAACGTCCGTGACATCGGCGGCGACGGCGTCCATGGCGACGCTCCCGATCAGCGGGACCCGCCGGCCCCGGACCAGGGCGCTGGTCCTGCCGGCCGACGCGTAGGGCCATCCGTCGCCATATCCGACGGGAAGCGTGGCCACGCGGGAGGGGCGTGCCGCGCGCCAGCGCGACCCGTACCCGACCCCCTCCCCCGGCGCCACCTCCGTGACGCGCAGCGGCCGGGCGTGCAGCGACATGGCCGGCCGGAGCTCTTCCGCGGCGAAACGGGCGTCGGGGGCGACCGGGAACCCGGCCGGCAGGAGGCCGTACGTCGAGAGACCCAGGCGAACCATCTCCAGCTGGGGGCCGGTGCGGGCCAGGAGCCCGCCCGTCGCGGACGCGTGCCGTCGCAGGTGGCCCAGGCCCGTGTTCCGCATCGCCTCCCAGGCCTGCCGGAAGCGGACCGTCTGTCGTGCCGACGCCTCCGCGTCGTCCGCGCTCGCCAGGTGGGTCCACGTCCCCACCAGCTCGACCCCCGGGACCGCGGCCAGCCGGCGGGCCGCCTCCGCCGCCCGTTCGGGCGCGAACCCCGCCCGTCCCAGGCCGCTGTCGACCTCGACGTGGACCCGCAGGGTGCCGGCCGCCGGCCTGACGGCAGCGGCCATCCGTTCGATCGCCCCCTCCTCCGCCACGGTGACCTCCACGCCCGCCTGCGCCAGCGCGGGGAGCGCGTCGAGCGGGGGCTGGAAGAGGAGCAGCACGGGGGGTCCAGGCCGGGACGCCGCGACGGCCAGTGCCTCGTCCAGGGTGGCGACGCAGAGCTGGTCCGCGCCCGCCGTCGCGAAGGCACGCGCGACCGGCAGCAGGCCGTGGCCGTACGCGTCCGCCTTGACGACGGCCGCCAGGCGCACGCCGGGATCGAGGAGCGAGCGCAGCGTCCGCACGTTGTGCGCCAGCGCGTCGAGGCTCACCTCGAGCCAGGCCGTCCTGGGGAGGGCGGGGAGCCCCGCTTCGCGCAGGCGGGTCTCGATCGGCTGCCGGGGGATCGGCTGCGCCGGCCCGGTCTGCGCGGGGATCGGCCCGGCGGACTCCGGCCGCCCGGGGATCGGCTGCGCCGGCCCGCTCACGGAGTCTCCTCCCGCAGGGCGAACCCGACCCGTCGGTGACTGCCCGAATGGCGGTCGCGCAGCCGGGACAGCCGGTGCCGCACGTGGGCGATCTCGCCGGGGAGATCCGACGCCAGCAGCCCGCTGTCCCCCAGCCGGTCGCGGATGGCGTCGCCCGCGGCTCCGTGCAGGTAGACACCGACACGCGCCGCGGTGTACGGGTCGAGCCCCTGCCCCAGCAGCGCGCCGATGGTCCCGGCCAGCACGTCGCCGGTGCCACCCGTGCCGAGTGCCGGGTTCTCGAACGGCGCGCGAGCGGCCGCGCCGTTCGGATCCGCCACGACCGTGCGCGCCCCCTTGAGCACGACCACCTGTCCCCATGCCGACGCCGCGTCCCGTGCAGCCCGCTCGCGCGCGGCGTCGTCGCCCGAGAGGTCGCCCGCGACGCCGGGCAGCATGCGCCGGAACTCGCCGGGATGCGGCGTCAGGACGCAGCGCCGCGCGACCCGGTCCGGCCAGCCGGCGGCGCGCGAGAGCGCGTTCAGCGCCTCCGCATCGACCACCGCCGGCGCCCCGGCCGCCGCGAGGAGGCCGGTCACCAGCGCGTCCGTCGCCGATGAACCGTGGAGCCCCGGCCCCACCACCAGCGCGTCATGGGGCAGCGAGCCGATCCGCTCGAGCGCGGCGCCGGGATCCACCTCGAACGGTGCCCGTTCCGGGAGGCCCGCCGTGATCACCTCCACGAACCGGCCCGCCACGATCGGCTGGAGGGAGGCCGGCACCGCGAGGGTGACCAGGCCCGCACCGGCACGTCCCGCCGCGTGGCTTGCCAGGAGCCCGGCCCCGGCGTAGTCCAGCGATCCCGCCACCAGCAGGACGCGCCCGTTGTCGCCCTTGTGGGCGCGCGGCTCGCGACGCGGCAGCAGCCCCGCCACCAGCGCATCGGTCAGCTCCTCGATCGGGGTGCCCCCGCCGGCGGTCACGTCCCGTCGCCCCTGCTCACGCCCGGCCCTCCGTGTGTGCACCGGGTCCCGTCCGGCCGGTCTCCCCGCGCAGCTCGTCCGCCAGGCCGCGGATCCGCTCCAGCCGTCCCATCAGCCGGCGCTCGCGCTCGTCGAGACGCTCCTCGATGTCCGGCGGGAAGAGGAACGCGCCGCCTTCGGTCCGCACCCCGGACGCGACCGCCACCGCGTACTCGCGCTCGTGGGTGATGGACAGGGCGATGGTGCCCATGCCGAGCTGGGCGGCCCGTGCGCGGGCACGGCCGGAGAGGCGCACCGCCGGCTGGCCCGTGGGGAGGCGCACCACCTCGATGTCGCGCCACCCGACGCCCCGCACGCCGAGGCCGAGAACCTTGCTGACGGCCTCCTTCGCGGCCCAGCGCCCGGCCAGACGCTCGGCGTTCGTCCGCACGTAGGCGGCCTCGTCGGGCGTCAGCACCCGCCGCGTGAACCGGGGCCCGTACCGCGCGAGCGCCTCCCGGATCCGCGAGACGCGGATGATGTCGACCCCCAGCTCGGTCGTCGCCGGGCCCGCGCCGCCCGCCGCGGGCACGTTTGCCGCGACCCCATCCACCATCCCGCGCTCCTACTCGACCGTCACCGATTTCGCCAGGTTGCGCGGCTGGTCCACGTCCGTGCCCCGGGCCACGGCCATGTGGTAGGCGAACAGCTGGAGGGGAATGACCGCCAGGATCGGGCTGAGCGCCTCGAGCGTGTCCGGCACCGGGAAGACGTCGTCGGCGTAGCGGTCGGCCTCGCGGTCCCCCTCGGTCGCCACCGCGATCACGCGCGCGTCCCGTGCCCGGCCCTCCATGACGTTGCTGACCAGCTTCTCGTGCACCGACGAACGGGTGGCCACCGCCACCAGCGGCACCTCCGCGTCGAGGAGCGAGATGGGACCGTGCTTGAGCTCGCCGGCGGCGTAGCCCTCGGCGTGGGTGTAGCTGACCTCCTTCAGCTTCAGGGCGCCTTCCAGCGCCGCGGGGTAGCTCACGCCGCGCCCGACGAACATGAAGCCGTGGCTGTTGACGTACCGCCGGGCCGTCGCGCGGATCCGGTCGTCCAGCTCCAGGACGCGGCGCGCCTGTCCCGGCAGCGCGCGCAGGGCTGCCGCCAGCCGCCGTTCCTCGGCGGGATCGAGCCGCCCCCGGGCACGCGCCAGCGCCGCGGCGAGGATGACCAGCACGGTGACCTGTGCCACGAAGGTCTTGGTCGCCGCCACGGCGATCTCGGGGCCGGCCTGCAGGAAGCAGACCGCGTCGGCCTCGCGCGTCAGCGCGGACCCGACCGTGTTGGTGACGGCCACCACCGCGCAGCCCCGCTCCCGGGCGAGCCGCGTGGCCGCCAGCGTGTCGGCCGTCTCGCCGGACTGGCTGACCGCCACCACCAGGGTGCCCTCGTCGAGCGGCGGGGGCGCGTAGCGGAACTCCGAGCCAACCGTGACGCGGGCGGGGATCCCGGCCCAGGCCTCCACCAGGTGCGCCCCCGCCATGCTGGCGTAGGCCGCGGTGCCGCAGGCGACGAACTCGACCCGTGACGCCTGCGCCAGGCGCTCGGCCAGCGGGGCCACCTCGTCGAGCACGATGGACTCGCCGATCACGCGCCCGGTGATGGCGGCGCGGATCGCGTCGGGCTGCTCGTGCATCTCCTTGAGCATGAAGTGGGGGTAGCCGCCCTTCTCCGCCGCCTCGACCGTCCAGTCGACGACGTGGATCTCGCGTTCCCGCGGCGCCCCGTCGAGACCGGTGATCCGCACCGAGCCGGCGCCCAGGTCCGCCACGTCGCCCTCCTCCAGGAAGACGACACGGTTGGTGTGCGCGAGCACCGCCGCCACGTCCGACGCGACGAAGTTCTCGCCGTCGCCGACCCCCACGATCAGCGGGACGTTCATGCGGGCCCCGATGAGGCGGCCCGGCTCGCGGCGGTCGAGGACGACCAGGGCGTACGCGCCGGAGACCCGTCGCAGCGCCGCGCGCACGGCATCCCCGATGTCGCCCGCGTACGCCTCCTCCACCAGGTGCGCCAGCGCCTCCGTGTCCGTCTCGGAGGTGAGCCGGTGGCCGCGTGCCTCCAGGCCGTCGCGCAGCTCGCGGAAGTTCTCGATGATCCCGTTGTGGACCACCACGATGTCCCCGGTGCAGTCGGCGTGGGGATGGGCGTTCAGATCGTTCGGGCGGCCGTGGGTGGCCCACCGCGTGTGGGCGAGCCCGACGGCCGCCGAGGGCAGGCTGTCGCCCATCGCCGTGCGCAGGTTCGCCAGCTTGCCGGCCTTCTTCTCGACGAAGACCGACCCGTCCGAGCGGACGAGCGCGATGCCGGCCGAGTCGTAGCCGCGGTACTCCAGGCGCGCCAGCCCCTCGAGCAGGATGGGCGCCGCCTCCCGGGGGCCGATGTATCCGACGATCCCGCACATCCGACTGCCCTCCCGTCCCCGCGTCAGGCGGGCTGGTTGAGACGTTCCCCGGCCAGCACCGCGAGCTGGTCGGCCAGGGCCGAGACATGCCCCTCGTGCTCGCCCTCGACCATGATGCGCAGCACCGGCTCGGTGCCGGACGGCCGGACCAGGACGCGTCCGCCCTCGGACAGCTCGGCCTCCGCCGACCGGATCGCGGCGACGAGCACCGGGTCGGCGTCCCACTGGTCCTTGTGCCGCACCCGTACGCTGCGCTGCTGCTGAGGGTACAGCGGGATCGCGTCGGCCAGCTCGGAGAGCGGCCGGCCGCGTCGCGCCAGGATCCCGAGCACCTCCAGCGCGGTGACGATCCCGTCGCCCGCGTGGGTGTGCTCGGCCACGATCACGTGGCCGCTCTTCTCGCCGCCCAGCCCCGCGCCCGAGACGAGCATGGCGTCGAGGATGTACTTGTCGCCGACCGGCGTGCGCACGATGCGCCCGCCGGCCCGCTGGACCGCCGACACCAGGCCGCCGTTGGAGAGGACGCTGACCACGACGGTGCTGCCGGCGAGGGCGCGACGCCCCATCCGGTCGAGGGCGATCAGGCCGATCAGCCGGTCCCCGTCCACCACCTGTCCCCGCTCGTCCACCGCCACGCAGCGATCGGCGTCGCCGTCCAGCGCGAACCCGACGTCGGCGCCGACCTCGGCCACCCGCGCCGCCAGCGACTCGGGATGGGTGGCGCCGCAGTCCTGGTTGATGTTCACGCCGTCGGGATCGTCGTGGATGGCGCCCACGCTGGCCCCGCTCGAGGCGAGGATCCGTTCTGCCACCGGGCAGCCCGACCCGTTGGCGCAATCCACGACCACCCGCAGGTCGTTGCGGCTGTGCTGCGCGAGGCCGACCCGGTGGGCCACGTAGCGCTCCAGCAGGTCGCGGGCGTCCACCTCGCGGCCGATCCCGGCGTTGGTGGGTCCGGAGAGTTCGTCGGCGCGCCAGATGAGCGTGTCGAGCTCATCCTCCAGCGCGTCGTCGAGCTTGATCCCACGATGATCGAGGACCTTGAGCCCGTTGTCATCCGCCGGGTTGTGCGACGCCGACACCACGATCCCGGCCGCGAAGCCGCCGGCCCCGGCCAGGTGGGCCAGCGCGGGCGTGGGCAGCACCCCGGCCCGATGCACGTCGACGCCCATCGAGGTCGCCCCGGCCACGATCGCCGAGGCGAGCATGTCGCCGGAGCGCCGCGTGTCCTGTCCGAGGACGATGGGGCCCCGCCCGCTCGCGAGCAGGTGCGCGGTCGCGCGGCCCAGCGCGTAGGCGAGGGTCGGCTTCAGGTCCACGTTCGCGACGCCGCGAATCCCGTCGGTGCCGAAGAGGCGGGCCATGCTCAGAACCCCGGGCTGCTGGATGGAGAGGGACTTGGACTGCCCGCCGGCGCGGTGACTGTCACCTGGACCTGCTCGGGGCTCACGCTCACCAGGGTGGTGCCCGCCGGGGGCGTGAACCTGGCCGGCAGGGTGAACGTCCCGGAATCGAGCCCGGAGACGTTCACGGTGACGTAGAGCGTCGACGGGTCGATGGCGTCGAGCGCCGCGCTCGGACCGCCGACCGTGACGAGGACGTCGGGCACCGAGAGCGTGTAGGTCCGATCCGGACTGGCGCCGTTGAGCACCACGCCGGCCCCGAAGCTGCGCGAGCCGGTCTCCACCTGGACGCGTACCCGGACCTGCACCTTCGAGGGGCCGAGGACCGTCACCCCCGCGGGCGCCTGGAGTCCGACCGAGGCGAGCAGGTCCGAGCTCCGACCGGCGACACTGATCGATGCCGTCCCGACGCTCGTGAGTGAGTTGACCGCGCTCCCCGGTCCGCTGACCGTCGCGGTGAGCGGCGTCACGGTCACGGCCCGCACCGAGTAGCCGTCGGCCAGCTGGCCGGTGACGTTCGGCACGATGGGGATCGTGCGGTTCACCTGCTGCTCGCTGACCGGGATCGTCACGTGCGCGGACGACGGCGAGATGTCCACCGGCGAGACGACGTCGCCCTTGGCATCGACGGCGATCAGGTCGACGTTGGTGTCCACGTTGGCGCCGTTCGGATCGATGGCCACGCGCGCCTCCGCGGCGGTGACCTGGGACACCAGCGAGCTGGCGCCGCGCACCGTGACGGTGGTGGGGCTCACGGCGGGGATCCCGGCCGTGAGGCCGCTCGGCACGGTGCCGCGATCGACCTGCACCGGCACCTGCGCGCTGATGACCGGGTCGAGCCGCGCGACGACGGTCGCGGGCTCCCAGCCCACCACCTGGATCCGCTGGTCGCGCGCCACGACGGTGACCGGCACGCTCACCGGTGCGCCGCCGGGCTGCGAGGCGACGCCCGCGAGGTTGGCGGTGGCCACGAAGGAGGAGCTCGTCACCTGGGCCGCCACGTCGAGCGGCGCGATGTACTGGATCGAGGACACCGTCCCGAGGCTGGTGAGCAGGAAGGTGCCCGCCGGCTGGTCGATGCCGTCGATGGGCACCGGTCCGTTCCACGTCCGGGCGTTCTGCGAGATCACCAGGCCGAGGTAGAGCACCACGGCCAGTGCGATGGCCCCGAGTCGCAGCGGCCAGTTGCGGACCAGGATGTGAAACAGGCGGCGGGTGGTCACGGGCGGTCGACTCGCCCCGCTGCTGCCCCCGCGGCTCCCGGCGTGCGTCCACCGCGACCGGCGTTCCGCCGGGACGATCCACGCGACCAGCCATGCGAGGGCCGGTGCAGGTGGGGCCAGTGGTCGCGCTCGCTCCCTTCGTCACCTGCGCGCAGTGATGCGTCGAGGTGGAGCAGCGTCACCAGCGCCACCCGCAGCTGTTCCTCGTCGAGGTTGCGCACGATCCGTCCGCGCTCGACCAGGCTGATCGCACCGGTCTCCTCGCTGACGACCACCACGAGCGCATCGGTCTCCTCGGTGATCCCGAAGGCGGCCCGGTGCCGGGTCCCGTAGCGCTCGGAGCCCGGCGCCACCTCGGCCAGCGGCAGGACGGCTCCCGCCGAGAGGATCCGCCCGCCGCGCACGATCACCGCGCCGTCGTGCAGCGGGGAGCGGGGCATGAAGATGGTGCGCAGCAGCTCCGCGGTCAGGTCGGCGTGCATCATGACGCCGCCCTCGGCGAAGTCCTCGAGCCCCGTCTCGCGTTCCAGGACGATGAGCGCGCCGTGCCGGTCCTGGGCGAATCCGGCCGCGGCCCGGGAGATCTCCCCGGCGATCTGCTCGAGCGCACCCTGCTGGCCCGGGGCCAGCATCCATCCCAGCGATCCGACGTGGCCGAGTCGTTCCAGGGCCCGGCGGAGCTCCGGCTGGAAGACGACCACGAGCGCGAAGAGCCCGACCACTGCGCCGGCCTGGAGAATCTGGGAGAGGAGCTGCAGGCCCAGCAGCTGGGCCAGCACGTAGACCCCGTACAGGAGGGTCACGCCGATCACGAGGCGCACCGCCCGGGTGTCCCGGATCAGGCTGAAGAGCCAGTAGATGAGCAGCGCCGTCAGCCCGATGTCGAGGA
>JAJYGO010000337.1 GCA_021785115.1 Chloroflexota bacterium
CGCGCAGGGCTGGAAGCTCAAGGCAGGTCCTCCGCGACGCGCCGCCCGACGAACGCCACCTCGACGCCGTTGATCTCGGCGCCGTGGAGCTTGTTCGCCGCGACGATGTACGCCTCGAGGGACGCCTCGATGATGTTCGTCGACAGGCCGTGGCCGGTGACCACCAGGGCGCCCGGGCCCTCGTCCGAGGAGCGTCGCGCCCGGAGCAGGACCTGGCCCTGCGCGTCGCCGTCGCCCGAGACGGCCTTGATCTCGTACTCGGTGAGCACGGGGTTCCAGCCCAGCACGGGGCGGATCGCCTCGTCCACGGACTTGAACAGCGCGTTCACCGGGCCGTTGCCGGTGCTGTTGCCGGCCTTCGCGCTGCCGGCGACGACCAGGCTGGCCGAGCCGACGGAGTGGCCGCCCGACGACGAGGTGATGCTCCAGCCGAGCAGCTCGATGGAGCGCGGCACGTCGGCCTTGCGCTGCTCGACGAGGGCGAGCAGGTCGGCGTCGGTGACCTCCTTCTTGGAGTCCGCGAGCTGGATCGCGGCGCGGTAGACCGCGTCGAGCTCCTCGCCCTCGACCTCGACGCCCAGCTCGCGGAGCTTGCCCTGGAGGCCCCGCCGGCCGGACAGCTTGCCGATCGACAGGGTGCTGCCGGACAGGCCCACCGACTGCGGGGTCATGATCTCGTAGGTGAGCGGGTTCTTGAGGACGCCGTCCTGGTGGATCCCCGACTCGTGGGCGAACGCGTTGGAGCCCACGATGGCCTTGTTGGGCTGGATCGTGAAGCCGGTGAGGTAGCTGACCAGGCGCGAGGCCGCGGTGATCTGCTCGGTGGCCACGGACGCCGCGAGGTCCGGGAACTGGGCCGGCCGCGTGCGGAGCGCCATCACCACCTCCTCGAGCGAGGCGTTGCCCGCCCGCTCGCCGAGGCCGTTGATGGTGACCTCCACCTGGCGAGCGCCCGCCTGGACGGCGGCGAGCGTGTTCGCGGTGGCGAGGCCCAGGTCGTTGTGGCAGTGGACGCTGATCGTGGCGGCGTCGCCGACGCGGCCCTTGACCGCGCCGACCAGCCGGCCGAACTCCGACGGGATCGCGTAGCCGACGGTGTCCGGGATGTTGAGGGTCGAGGCGCCGGCCTCGGTGACGGCCTCGTACACGTCGAGCAGGTAGTCCAGCTCGGTGCGCGAGGCGTCCTCGCCCGAGAACTCGATCTCGGCGTCGCGGCCCAGCGTCTGGCGGGCCCACTTCACCCAGCGCACGGACTCGGCGAGGGCCTGCTCGCGGGTCATGCGCAGCTTGTGCACCAGGTGGATGTCGCTGGTCGCGATGAACAGGTGGAGGTGCGGCCGCTCGGCGACGCGGATCGCCTCGACCGCCCGCTGCGGGTCCCCGTCGCGGCAGCGGGCGAGCGCCGCCACGGCGATCCCGCCCCTGGTCTCCTGGGCGATCCGCCGGACCGCCTCGAAGTCGCCGGGCGAGGCGGCCGGGAAGCCCGCCTCGATGACGTCCACCTTGAGCCGGGCCAGCTGGCGGGCGACCTCGAGCTTCTCCGCGGCGGTCAGGCCGGCGCCGGGCGCCTGCTCGCCGTCGCGGAGCGTGGTGTCGAAGATCCGGACCGCCCCGGCCGGGACGCCCGCCCCGAAGCGCGGGTTGGTTGACTCGAACGAGGTCACTTCTTGCTCCCTACCGAACTGGTCGAGGCCTGGGCGGCGCCCGCCTCGACCACCACCGGGTTGAGGAACGGCATCTTGCCGCGCAGGTCGGCGCCGACCTGCTCGATCTGGTGGTGGCGGTCGCGGGCGCGCAGCTCCTCGAACTCGCCGCCGCCGGCGTCCTGGACCGCGATCCAGCGGGCCGCGAAGGAGCCCGACTGGATGTCCGAGAGGACGTCCTTCATCGCCGCCTTGGCGCCCTCGGTCACCCGCGGCCCGGAGACGTAGTCGCCGAACTCGGCCGTGTCGCTGACGCTGAAGCGCATGTAGTTGAGGCCGCCGCGGTACATGAGGTCCACGATCAGCTTCAGCTCGTGCATGGTCTCGAAGTAGGCGAGCTCAGGCTGGTAGCCGGCCTCGACCAGCGTCTCGAACGCGGCCTTGATCAGGGCCGACACGCCGCCGCAGAGGAGCGCCTGCTCCCCGAACAGGTCGGTCTCGGTCTCCTCCTTGAACGTGGTCTCGAGCACGCCGGCGCGGGTGTTGCCGTTGCCCTTCGCGTAGGCGAGGGTGCGGGCGCGCCCGGTGCCGGTGGCGTCCTGCTCCACCGCGAACAGCGCCGGCACGCCGCCGCCCTGCTCGTAGACCGAGCGGACCAGGTGTCCCGGGCCCTTGGGCGCCACCATGCCCACGTCCACGCCCGCCGGCGGCTGGATCCGGCCGAACCGGATGTTGAACCCGTGGGCGAACATCAGCAGCTGGCCGTCGCGCAGGTTCGGCCCGATCTCGGCGTCGTAGACCGCCTTCTGGACCGTGTCGGGCAGGGCGACCATGATCACGTCGGCCGCCCTGACGGCCTCCGCGACGGTCATGACCTCGAAGCCGGCGGCCTCGGCGTGGGGCCGGCTCTTGCTCCCCTCGGCCAGGCCGACGATCACCCGCAGGCCGCTGTCGCGCAGGTTGGCGGCGTGGGCGTGGCCCTGCGAGCCGTAGCCGAGGACCGCGATGGTCTGCCCCTCGAGCGCCGACAGGTCGGCATCGGCGTCGTAGTACATCTTCGCGGTCACAGCTTGAGCGCCTCCTCGATGGACCCGGCGCCGCGCAGCATGACGATCGCGCCGGTCCGGACCAGTTCCTTGATTCCATAGCTGCGCATGAGCGCGACCAGCGCGTCGATCTCGCTCTCCGAGCCGGTCGCCTCGACGATGACGGACTCGGGGGCGATGTCGACGACGCGGCCCTTGTACAGCTCGACGATCTTGATGACCTCGCCCCGGTTGGCGTCGGACGCGCGGACCTTGATCAGCGCGAGCTCGTGCTCGACGACCTGGTCGGCGGTCACGTCCTGGACCTTGAGCACGTCGACGAGCTTGTACAGCTGCTTGGCCGCCTGCTCGACCGCGACGTCGTCGCCGTGGAGCGTGATGGTCATGCGGCTGATGTGCTCGCGGTCGGTGCGCGACACGGCCAGCGAGTCGATGTTGAAGTTGCGCGCCCGCATCAGGCTCGCGACGCGGTTCAGGACGCCGGGCCGGTCCATGACCAGCACGATCAGCGCGTGGCGGTGCGCCTCGCCCGAGCCGGGGATCGCGCGCGGCGGCGGCGCCGCGTGGGCGGCGGTGTCGGGGGTCATTCCTCGGGGCCTCCCCAGGTCTCGATCAGGTCGGACAGGCCCTTGCCGGCGGTCATGAACGGGAAGACGTTCTGCTCCTGCTCGATCTCGAACCAGATGAGCGCGGGGCCGTCCACGGCCTGCGCCGCCTTGATCGCCGTGTCCACGTCCTCGGGCCGGCTCGCCTTCCAGGACGGCATGCCGTAGGCGTCGGCGAGCTTGCAGAAGTCGGGGCCGGGCAGGTGGGAGCTGTGGTAGTTCCCCGCGTACACGATCTCCTGCCACTGGCGGATCATGCCCAGCTTCTTGTTGTCGAGGACCGCGATCTTGACCGGGATGTTGTCGGCGACGAGCGTCATCAACTCCTGGCTGGTCATCTGGAAGCCGCCGTCGCCGACCAGCGCCCAGGTCTCCGCGCTCGGGTTGCCGAGCGCGGCGCCCATCGCCGCCGGGACGCCGTAGCCCATGGTGCCGAGCCCGCCGGAGCTGATGTGGCTGTTCGGGCGCTTGAACCTCGTGTAGCGCGCGGTCCACATCTGGTTCTGGCCGACGTCGGCGACGTAGGTGCCCACGTGGTCGGTCAGCTCGCCGATCCGCGCGACGACGAAGTCCGCCGTCATCACGCCCTCGCGCCAGCCGCCCGAGCCGTGCCAGCTGGCGGCCTGGGACTCGGCGCGCCACTCGTCCAGCTGGTCGAGGTACTCGGCGCGGGCCTCTCGGGCCACCGGGTGCACCGCCTTGGCCAGCGCCGCGAGGACGCGCTTGGCGTCGCCCACGATCGGGACCTCGACCGCGACGTTCTTGCCGATCTCGGCGGGGTCGATGTCGGCGTGGATGATCCGCGCGTACGGGGCGTACGTGGCGACGCTGCCGGTGACCCGGTCGTCGAAGCGCATGCCGATGGCGATCAGGAGGTCGGCGGCCTGGATCGCCCGGTTTACGTGCTTCCAGCCGTGCATGCCCATGTAGCCGTAGGCGAGCGGGTGGTCCTCGTCGAGCGCGCCGATGCCCAGCAGCGACCAAGCCACGGGGATCTGCGCCTTCTCGGCGAAGGCCCTGAGCTCCTCCTCGGCGTTGGCGATCAGCACGCCGTGCCCGGCCAGGATGAGCGGCCGCTTGGCGTTGGCGATCTCCCTCGCCGCCGTCTTGATCTGCTTGGGGTGCCCCTCGATCGTCGGGCGGAAGCCCGGCAGGCCGGCCACGACCTCCTCCTCGGTCGGGTGCTCGGCCCGGGTCTCCTGCTGGAGCGCGTCCTTGGTGAAGTCAACGTGGACGGGCCCGGGGCGACCGTGGCTCGCGAGGTAGAAGGCCTCGGCGACGACCCGCGGGATGTCGTCGGCGTGGCGGACGAGGTAGTTGTGCTTGGTCATCGGCAGGGTGATGCCGGTGATGTCGATCTCCTGGAAGGCGTCCTTGCCCAGGAGCGGGCTGGCGACGTTGCCCGTGAGCGCGACCATCGGGACCGAGTCCAGCATCGCCGTGCCGATGCCGGTGACCAGGTTGGTGGCGCCGGGGCCGCTGGTGCCCATGCACACCCCGACCTTGCCGCTTGCCCGCGCGTAGCCGTCGGCGGCGTGGGCGCCGCCCTGCTCGTGCCGGACGAGGATGTGCCGGACCTCGGGGTAGTCGGCCAGGATGTCGTAGATCGGGAGGATGACGCCGCCCGGATAGCTGAACAGCGTGTCCACGCCCTGGCGGACGAGCGCCTCCATGAGCGCGTCGGCGCCGATCCTGGTGCGCTTCTTGACGCGCGAGTCGTGCAGCATTGCGCGGCGCGCCTCGTCGATCGCCGCGGCGGCCGGCGTGCCGGCGCCGGGCACGTGGCTGCGACGCTGGGGCGCGCTCGCGGCGGTACCGCCTGCCGGCGGTTCGCCTTTGGTCACGGTCATCGCTGTTCGGTCCCTTTCGCCCGGTCGGTCCCGCGACCTGCCCGGACATGCAAAGACCCTCGCCTCCCGGCGAGGGTCCCTTCGGTTCTAGGTGGCTCCGGCGCTATCGGCGCCCGATCCTCCGCGATCCTCCGTTCTCCCGCCGGGAGCCGGTAATGAGGAGGCCAAGAAGGCCCTCAAGGCCCAGGAGGAGCGAGCGAAGAAGGTCGAGGGGGGATACGCCGAGCTGGAGGTCGCGGGTGGGCACGGTCACGCGGCGGCCGTCCGTCGTCACGACGACGGCGACAGCTCGGCGGTCCCGGTTCTCGAAGAAGCCCACTGGAACTCCTGCACGCCCGCTACGCGGCGGGTGCCGGGAGTGTAACGGCATCCTCGCCAAGGGCGCAACCACCCCAACCGCAACCTTCGGGTGCGCGGCGGGCGGGCGGCGCGAGGGGCTCGGCGCGGCCGAGCTGGGGTGGCCGCGCTCCCCGAGCAGCGCGGGCGGCTGGACCGCCAGTCCATGCGATCGGGGCCAATCGGAGCCGCGATGGACTCGGGGTCCAGCCGTCGACCGCCAGGAGCCGTGACGAGCGTCTGCCGAGGCCGGCTCTGGACCCGGGGGCCAGTCGCGGACAGCGGACCGCCTGAAGTCTGGACTCCGGGTCCAGCCGGGCGAGTCGGGGGCGGGCCGAGGCGGGCCGGGGCAGGTCCAGCCGAGCGAGTCGAGAGGTCGGCCTGGGCGAGACCAGCCAAGCCCAATGCACCCGCGCGATGAGCCGCCGATAAGCCGAGGCGGGTTCAATGGCCCCATGCCCAGCCGCAACTTCGACGCCGCGATCCGACGCGTGGTTGTCGCGCGCCACCGCTCCCTCGCCGAGGACATCCAGAGGTTCCGGGAGGACGCCGGCCTGAGCAGGGCCGCACTCGCCGGGGCGGCGGGCGTGGACGCGGCGTTCCTCGGCCGGATCGAGCGCGGCGACGAGCGCCCGAGCCTCGAAACGTACGAGCGGCTCGCGGCGGTCCTCGGCGCCGACCTGAGCGTGCGCCTGTACCCCAACTCCGGACCGGCCATCCGCGACCGCCTGAGCGCCCCGATGCTCGAGGCCCTGCTGGGGATCCTCCACCCGCGCTGGCGCACGTTCACCGAAGTCCCGGTCCGGAGGCCCTCGCGCGGTTGGATCGACCTCGTGCTGCACGACGCCCAGGAGCGCGCCCTCCTCGCCGCCGAGCTCCAGTCCGAGCTCCGTCGGCTGGAGCAGCTGATCCGCTGGCACGCGGAGAAGGCGGCCTCCCTGCCGAGCTGGGAGGGCTGGTCGCAGCTGGGCGCCGCACCCGACGTCAGCCAGATCCTGCTCGTGCAACGCACGCGCGCGACGCGGGCCGTCGCCACGGCGTTCGCGCGACAGCTTCGGGCCGCCTACCCGGCCCACCCGGACGACGCACTCGCCGCGCTCACGACGCCACGCTCGCCGTGGCCGGGGCCCGCCCTGCTGTGGGCGGAGGTCACCGGCTCCAAGGCGCGGGTCCTGGGCGGCCGATGACCGCCCCGCGCGCTATTCGCGGTACGCTTGTCCGCCCGCCCACGCACCACAGGACCGCACGATGACCGCACCGCGAACGCTCGTCGAGAAGATCTGGGACGACCACGTCGTCGCCCAGGACGAAGGCGCCCCCGCCCTGCTCGCGATCGACCTGCACCTCATCCACGAGGTCACCAGCCCCCAGGCCTTCACCGGCATCCGCCAGCGCGGCATCCCGGTGCGCCGCCCGGACAAGACGGTGGCCACGGCCGACCACAGCACGCCGACCACGCCCCGGGGCCTGCCGATCCTGGACCAGATGGGCGCGGCGCAGATCAAGCAGCTCGAGACCAACTGCGCCGAGTACGGCATCCCGATCCACGCCTACGGCAGCGACACGCAGGGCATCGTCCACGTCATCGGCCCCGAGCTCGGGCTGACCCAGCCGGGCATGACGATCGTCTGCGGCGACTCGCACACGGCCACCCACGGCGCGTTCGGGGCCCTCGCCTTCGGCATCGGCACCAGCGAGGTCGAGATGGTCCTCGCCACCCAGACGCTGCTCCAGCGCAAGCCCAAGACGTACGAGGTCCGCGTGGACGGCCGGCTGGGCCCCGGCGTCTCGGCCAAGGACATCATCCTCGCGCTCATCGCGAAGATCGGCACCGGCGGCGGGACGGGCCACGTCTTCGAGTACACCGGCGAGGCCATCCGCGCGCTCAACATGGAGCAGCGGATGACGATCTGCAACATGTCCATCGAGGGCGGGGCCCGGGCGGGCCTGGTCGCCCCCGACGAGGTCACCTACGAGTACCTCCAGGGCCGGCGCCACGCCCCGCAGGGGAGGGCCTGGGACGAGGCCGTCGAGCGCTGGCGCCAGCTGCCGAGCGACGAGGGCGCGGTCTACGACAAGTCGGTCACCCTCGACGCCTCGACACTCGAGCCGATGGTCACCTACGGCACCAACCCGGGCATGGGGATCCCGATCACCGGGCGCGTCCCCACGCTCGACGAGATGCCCGACGAGGCCGCCCGACGCGGCCTCGCGCACAGCCTCGAGTACATGAACCTCACCCCCGGCCAGCCGATCGCGGGCCAGCCGGTGGACGTGGTGTTCATCGGCTCCTGCACCAATAGCCGGATCAGCGACCTGCGCCTCGCGGCCAGCGTGCTCAAGGGCCGCACGGTGCACGCAGGGACCCGCGTGCTGGTCGTGCCGGGGAGCCAGCAGGTGAAGGCGCAGGCCGAGCGCGAGGGGCTGGACCAGGTCTTCAAGGCGGCCGGCGCCGAGTGGCGCGAGGCGGGCTGCTCGATGTGCCTCGCGATGAACGGCGACCAGCTCTCGCCGGGCCAGTACGCGGTCAGCACCTCCAACCGCAACTTCGAGGGGCGCCAGGGCAAGGGCGGCCGGACGCTCCTCGCCAGCCCGCTGACCGCGGCGGCGTCCGCGATCAAGGGCGCCGTCACCGATCCCCGGACCATCCCCGGCGTCGAGGACCTCGTGACCGTGGGCGGAGGGTACTGAGCCGTGGCCGAGCCGTTCCGCGCCTTCTCCAGCAAGGTCGTCCCGATCCGGGCCGAGAACATCGACACCGACCAGATCGTGCCGGCGCGCTACCTCAAGGTCACCAACAAGGACGGCCTCGCGGACGCCCTGTTCCACGACTGGCGCTACAACGAGGACGGGTCGCAGCGGGAGCCGCGCTTCATCCTCGACGAGCCCCGCTACGCGGGCGCCAAGATCCTGGTCGCGGGCGACAACTTCGGCAGCGGCTCCTCGCGCGAGCACGCGCCGTGGGCCCTGCGCGCCTGGGGGATCCAGGCCGTCTTCTCCACCGGCTTCGCCGACATCTTCCGCAGCAACAGCCTCAAGAACGGCGTGCTGCCGATCGTCGTGGACAGGGCCACCCACGAGCGCCTGTTCGAGATGGCCGAGGCGAACCCCGACGGCGAAGTGCGCGTCGACCTCGCCGAGCAGGGCGTCCTGCTGCCGGACGGCTCCACCCTGGACTTCGAGATCGATCCGTTCGCCAAGATGATGCTGCTGGCCGGCCAGGACGAGGTCGGCTACGTGCTGGCCAAGGACGCCGACATCTCGGCCTGGGAGGCGGGCCATCCCGCCCGTGTGGACACCCGGCTCGGGACGGCCCTCGCGCGCTGAGCCGGGCCGCAGACCGGCCACGGCGGGTGGCGACGCCGTGCGGCGCACGACGCCGGGCGGCGCGCGGCGCCGTGCGGCCCATGTGGTCCAGCAGACCATGACGCCCGGCAGCGCATGACCTCGCCCGCCAGCGGGGACGCCTCCCGGCCCCCGTCCTCGAGGTGGCGCCTGCTCGGGGTCGTGGCGCCGGCCCTCGACGCTCGGACCGGCGTGTTCGGCATGCGCCACCGGCGGACGATGGCAGGGGCCGAGGTGGACGCCTGCACCGGGATGCTGCGCGCCCTGCCCGGGGCGGTGGCGGCGTGGAGCGACGGGAACGTCGAGATCGATGCCGAGGTGGTCGTGGCCGAGCGGCCGCTGGCCAGGCTGGCGCGGGACGGCGGCGGCTGGTGGGCCGACCCTGGCGCCGCGGCGGACCTGCTCGAGCCCCACCTCGCCTCGCCGCGCGACTCGATCCTGCTGCTCTACCCCTCGGACGGCGACCCGGCCCTCCGCGGCGCCTGGGGCTACACGTGGGGCGAGGTCGCGTTCCTGGGCGGGGCCGGCTTCTCGGCCATCGTGTCCGATCCGTGGCCCGGCTGGGCGACCATCGAGGACCCGGCCCACGGCTTCGTCCACGAGTGGCTGCACCAGGTGGAGGCGGTGTACCGCCGGCTGGGCGTCCCCGAGGACGACCTGCCGGGACTCCACGACGTGGCCGACCGGCGGACGACGCGCGCCGACGCCCCCGACCGCGACGAGACGTACGCCGAGCACGAGCGCCGCACGGGCTCCTGGCGGCCCTGGTATCGCGACTACATGACCGGTACGGTCGGGCCCAAGTCTGGCGAGGCGCCCCGCCTGCGGGGCCTGACCCGCGAGCGCTGGCTCCTGCGGCCGAACCCGGCATGACGCCCGGGAACCGATCCTGCGCAGCCGCCGTCTGGCGCCCATGAACCGCCGTCCCCGCACTCTTCCCCTGCTCGCCGCCACCGTGACGGCGCTCGCCCTGGCGGCCTGCACCGCCAACCCCGGTCCTCCCCCCGCGTCCGTCCCCGCATCACCGGCACCACCCGGCGTCGAGACGGCGAGCCCCGCGGCATCGCCGAACCCGGTCGCCACGGCCAGCCCCGCGGCCCCGGCGAGCGCCTCCCCGACCGAGGCGCCCGGCGCCCCGTCGAGCGGGGCCCCCGGCACACCGCCGGTCCCGGGCGGCAGCGGCGGCAGCACGCCGGGCATCACGCCGATCCCCATCGACCCGGGCGGCCCCGGCTTCTCGATCGGCCCGATCCAGGTCCAGCCGCCGACCCTCGTCCGGCCGGTCGCGAGTCTGCTGAACGTCCACGACGTCCGCGCCGAGTCCGTCGCGGCCACGGTGTCGGCCGGCCACGTCATCGCGACCGTGGTCTGGTGGAGCGGCCCGGCGCCGTGCAGCGAGCTGTCGGAGGTCAGCGTCGCCCGGAGCGGCAGCGCCTTCACCCTGACCGTGCGCGAGGGCACCCGGGAGCTCGGCATCGCCTGCCCGGCCATCGCCGTCCACAAGGAGGCCTCGGTCGACCTCGGGGTGCTGGCGGCCGGCAGCTACACCGTCGCGGCCACCGGCGTGGACGCCCCGGTCACGGTGACCGTCCCGGGATGAGGCGGATCCGGTCAACCTCGCCCATACTCGCCGGGTGAACCTGTTCGACCTCCTGGCCGCCGTCGTCCTGGTGGCGGCCGTCATCGCCGGCACGCGCACCGGTGCCCTCCCCCAGATCGGCGGCATCGCCGGCGCGGTGGGAGGCCTCCTGCTCAGCCTCAACCTGGCCCCGTGGATGGTCAGCGTGACCTCCGGCTTCCAGCCCGTCCCGAGGGTGCTGGCGGTCCTGGGGGCGATCATCGCGGCAGTGCTGATCGGCGAGGCGATCGGCTCCGGCCTGGGCCGGGCGCTCGCCGACCGCCTCGGCCAGGGCGTCCTGTCCGGCGTGGACCGGGCCGCCGGGGCGGTGCTCGGCGCGGCGCAGGCGATCCTGATCATCTGGCTTGCGGGCGGCCTGCTGGCCGTCGGGCCGCTGCCGACCGTGGGCCGCACGGCGTCCGAGTCGTTCACGATGCAGGTCATCGAGGCCTACCTGCCTCCCCCGACCAAGGTCGTCGGCCAGATCGCCGGGGCGCTCGACGCGTCCGGCCTGCCGGCAGTCTTCGTGGGCCTCGAACCCGCGCCGCTCGCCCCCGTGGACCTGCCGGGCTCGGCCCAGGCCCGCCGGATCGCGGCCGGGGCGATCGACGGGACCGCTCGCGTCGTCACGCTCGCCTGCGCCACGCAGGTCACCGGCACGGCCGAGCTCATCGCCCCCAACTACCTGGTCACCAACGCGCACGTGGTGGCGGGCGCCCAGGCCATCAACGTCGAGCTCGGCTCCGAGGACGTCGCGGCGAGGGCGGTCGCGTTCGACCCGGAGCTCGACGTCGCCGTGCTCTACGCGCCCGGCTTCAAGGGCACGGTGCTGCGGTTCGCCACCGCCATCCCGGATCGCGGCGTCCAGGGCGCGGCGATCGGCTACCCGGGCGGCGGCCCCATGGTCGTGATCCCGGCCGGCGTTACGGGCTCCTATCCGGCCACGGGCCGCGACATCTACAACAAGACGGTCATCGACCGCACGATCATCGAGCTCCGCGCCGCGATCCAGCCCGGCGACTCGGGCGGCCCGCTGGTCCTGCCCGACGGGACGATCGGCGGGCTGGTGTTCGCCGAGTCCCGCGACGTCGCCGGGGTGGGCTACGCGCTGACGCCGACCTCGGTCGCCGCGGCCGTGCAGCCGGCCATCGGCCGGACGCGCGCGGTCGACCTCGGCCCGTGCATCCACTAGCGGCGGACCGACCATGACCTCCGGCAGCCCAGGCGAGGCGGGCGCGAGCGACCCCCGCGTGTCCCGGCTGGCGGACGCCTACTGGGAGGCCACGCTCGCCTTCGCGCCCACGCTGGCCACCGCGATCGGGGACCGCCGGTTCGACGACCGCATGCCGGACCCGACGCCCGAGGCGGCCGCCGCCCAGCGCGCCCGCCTGGCCGCGCTGCTCGCCGAGCTCGACGCGATCGGTCCGGCCGACCCGCCCTCCGAGGCCGATCGCCTGACGCGCTCCGCGCTCCGCGCCGGGCTCGAGGGGAACATCGCCGAGCTCGACTCCGGGCTCCGCGACTGGAACGTGGACTCGCTCGAGGGGGTGCCCGCGGACCTGCTGGTGATCCCCGACTTCCAGCGCGTGGACGGGCCCGCCGCGGGCGATGCCATGGTGGCGCGCTGGCGGGCGCTGGCCCGGTTCGTGGACGCGCACGCGGCGACCCTGCGGTCGTCGCTGGCGGACGGCCGCGTCGCGGCGACGCCGACCGTGGACCGCAACATCGCGCTCCTCGACGGCCTGCTGGCCGAGCCGGTGGAGCGGTGGCCCCTGGTCCAGACGCCGCTCGCCGGCGCCGAGGCGGCCGGGCCGGTCTTCCCCGACGCCGAGCGCGACCGGTTCGCCGCGGCGCTGCGGGACGTCACCGAGGTGGAGATCCGGCCGTCGCTCGCGCGGCTCCGCGCGCTCCTCGCCGACGAGATCCGGCCGGTCGCCCGGCCCGCCTCCGCGCCCGGCATGGGCCACGTGCCCGGCGGGCTGGAGGGCTACCGCGGGCTCATCCGCGCGCACACCTCACTCGACCTCGCGCCCGAGGCCCTCCACCAGCTGGGCCTCGACGAGATCGCGCGCATCGACGCCGAGCTCGAGGCCCTGGCCGGCCGGGTGCTCGGCGCGCGCGGCCTCGCGGCGGCGGTCGAGCGGCTGCGGTCCGATCCATCGCTGGGCTTCTCGAGCCGCGAGGAGGTCCTCGCCAGCGGCGTCGAGGCGCTGGCGCGCGCGAACGCGGCCGTGCCGGAATGGTTCGGCCGCCTGCCCAAGGCCCCCTGCGTCGTGGTGGCCATGGGGCCGCACGAGGAGGAGCACGGCACCATCGCCTACTACCGCGAGCCCGCCGCCGACGGCTCCCGGCCCGGCCAGTTCTACCTCAACCTCGCCCGGCCGGAGACGCGCCGCCGGTACCAGGCCGAGGCGCTCGCCTACCACGAGTCGGTGCCCGGCCACCACCTCCAGCTCGCCATCATGCAGGAGCTGTCCGGGCTGCCGGCGTTCCGGCGCCACCTGGGCGTCACGGCGTTCGTGGAGGGCTGGGGCCTGTACGCGGAGCGCCTCGCCGACGAGATGGGCCTCTACTCGGACGACCTGTCGCGGCTGGGGGTCCTCTCGTTCGACGCCTGGCGCGCGTCCCGGCTGGTGGTGGACACGGGCATGCACGCGCTGGGCTGGCCGCGCGACCGGGCGATCACGTTCATGTCCGAGCACACCGCGCTCGCGGTCAACAACATCGCCAACGAGATCGACCGCTACATCGGCATGCCGGCGCAGGCACTCGCCTACAAGACCGGCCAGCTGGAGATGCTCAGGGCGAGGACGTCCGTGGAACGCCGGCTCGGCGCGCGCTTCGACATCCGGGCCTTCCACGACGTCCTGCTGGGCTCGGGCGCGGTGCCCCTCACGACGATGGCCGAGGTCGTGGACGCGTGGGTGGCGGCGCGGCTCCGGGGCTCCTGACCCGCCGCGCGGGGCATACTGGGGGGCGCAGACCCGCCGCACCCACGCCCCGAGGAAGACATGGCCGCAGACCGCCCGCTCCCCTACGACCGCCCCGTCGACCCCGGCAAGCGCCACAGCCACGCGCTGACCGACGGTCCCGACCGCGCGGCGGCGCGGGGCGATGCTCAAGGCCGTCGGCTTCAGCGACGACGACCTCGCCCAGCCGATCATCGGCGTCGCGACGACCTGGATCGAGACGATGCCCTGCAACATCAACCAGCGTCGGCTGGCCGAGTTCGTCAAGCAGGGCATCCGGGCCGCCGGCGGCACGCCGATGGAGTTCAACACGGTCGCGGTGAGCGACGGCGTGTCGATGGGCACCGAGGGCATGAAGGCCTCGCTCATCAGCCGCGAGGTGATCGCGGACTCGATCGAGCTGGTCGCCCGCGGCCACCTGTTCGACGGGATCGTGATCCTGGTCGGCTGCGACAAGACCATCCCGGCCGGCGCCATGGCCCTCGGCCGCCTCGACATCCCGGGCCTCGTCCTCTACAACGGCACGATCCTGCCGGGCACCTACAAGGGCCAGCCCGCCGACGTGGTCACCGTGTTCGAGGCCATCGGCGCCTACCGGGCCGGCACGATCACCCTCGACGAGCTGTACGAGGCGGAGAACGGCGCCTGCCCCGGCGCCGGGGCCTGCGGCGGCCAGTTCACCGCCAACACCATGTCGATGGTCCTCGAGTTCCTGGGCCTGTCGCCTGCGGGCCTCAACGGCATCCCGGCCGAGGACCCGGCGAAGGACGAGGCCGCGCGCCGCTGCGGCGAGCTGGTGATGACGCTCGTCCACCACGACGTCCGCCCGTCGTCGATCGTCACCAAGCGCTCGCTCGAGAACGCGGTCGCGGCCGTGGCGGCGACCGGCGGCTCCACCAACGCGGTGCTGCACCTGCCGGCGATCGCCGCGGAGTACGGGCTCTCGCTGTCCCTCGACGAGTTCACCGCCGTCGCCGACCGCACGCCGCTGATCGCGGACATGCGCCCCGGCGGCCGCTACCTCGCCGCGGACATGTACCAGGCCGGCGGCGTGGGCATCGTGATGAAGGAGCTGCTCAAGCGGGACCTCCTCCACGGCGGCGAGAAGACGATCGACGGGCGGACGATCGCCAGGATCGCCGAGGACGCGGTGGCCACCGAGGGCCAGCGGGTGGTCCACCCCATCGAGACGCCCATCAAGCCCTTCGGCGGCCTGACCATCCTGCGGGGCTCCCTCGCCCCCGAGGGCTGCGTCGTCAAGCTGGCCGGCCACGAGCGCAAGACGCACCGCGGCCCGGCCCGCGTGTTCAACAACGAGAACGAGTGCTACGCGGCCGTCCGCGACCGCAAGATCAACAAGGGCGACGTCCTGGTGATCCGCTACGAGGGGCCCGTGGGCGGGCCCGGCATGCAGGAGATGCTCTCGGTCACGGCCGCGATCCAGGGCCAGGGCCTGGGCGGCGACATCCTGCTGCTCACCGACGGCCGGTTCTCCGGCGGCACGCACGGGCTGATGATCGGCCACGTGGCCCCCGAGGCGGCCGTCGGCGGCCCGATCGCGCTGGTCGAGGAGGGCGACATCATCAGCGTGGACGTGGACGCCAAGGCGCTCAACCTCGAGGTGGACGAGGCCGTGCTTGCGGAGCGGCGCGCGCGCTGGGCGCCGCCGGCGCCGCGCTACACGACCGGGGTCATGGCCAAGTACGCCGCGCTGGTGTCGTCCGCCTCGCTGGGCGCCGTCACCAACGGCGCGGCCCTGCAGCGGGCGCTCGACGCCCGGATGAACGGCTAGCAGCCGGAGGGGGCCGGGGCCGGGAGCAGCAGCCGGGGGCACGCCCGAGGCGGGGCGGAAGGAGGACGAGATGCCGTCGCACCCGACGCCGGGACTTGCACCCCGGCCCGGCGCCGCGCTGCCGCCGGCCCTGCCCGGGCTGGTCGGCGTCCGCCTGTCCGCGACCGAGCAGGCGGGCCTGGACTGGCACCGCCTCGACGAGACCTGGGGCGCCGCGGGCGAGGAGCACGCGGTCTCGGCCTGCTGGCTGTCGGACCACCTCTCGGACGCCTCGCTCGAGCGCAACGGGCCCGCCTTCGAGACGATGTCGCTCGCGGCGGCGCTGTCGCGGCGGGTGCCCGGCAAGTGGGTGGGGATCGCGGTGGCGTCGGCGACCTTCCGCCACCCGGCGGTCCTGGCCAAGGCGGCGACCGTCCTCGACAACGTCACCGGCGGCCGGTTCATCCTCGGGGTCGGCGCGGGCTGGCACGCCGGCGAGCACGAGGCGTTCGGCATCCCGCTGCCGCCGCCCCGCGAGCGGTTCGACCGGTTCGAGAGCCAGCTCCGGGTCCTGCGGGCGCTGTTCAGCGACCGGGCGCGGCACCGCCCGGGCGTCACGCTCGACGACCCCTTCTACCCCCTCCTCGGCGCCACCAACGAGCCGCCGCCGGTCCGGCCCGGCGGGCCGCTGCTGTGGGTGGGGGCCACCAGGCCACGCGGCCTCCGGCTGCTGGCGGAGTACGCCGCGGGCTGGCCGATGCCGGGCAACCGGCCGGGCGACGTCGAGTACTTCTCGGCGGCGCGGTCGGACATCCTGCGGGCGCTCGAGGCCGCGGGCCGCGACCCGGCGGGGTTCTCCTTCGCGGCGCAGCTCTCGTGCGGGACGACGCCCGCCCACCGGCGGACGGCCCTGGCCACGGCGCGGCGGTTCCTCGCCGCCGGCGCCACCCACGTGATCCTGGGCCTGCCGGCCAGCATCGCCCCGGACGGAATGACCGCGTTGGCCGACGAGGTCGCGGAGCCGCTGCTGGGCGAGTGACGGGCGCGGCCCGTGGGCGCGGTCCCGTGGGCGCGGTCCCCGATCCGGGGGCTCGATCCCGCGGCCCGGGTGCAGTACGCTCCGCCCCACTGTGATCTGCCCGAGCTGCGGAACCGTCAACCCGCAAGAAGGTCGCTTCTGCCTGGAGTGCGGCACGCCGCTGGGCGGCTGCCCGTCGTGCGGGACCGCGAACCCGCCGGGGGCCAAGTTCTGCGGCAGCTGCGGCACGCGGCTGGCGTCCGCCGGGGCGCCCGCCCTGCGCGGAGCCGCCGCCGGCGCGCCCGGAG
>JAJYGO010000083.1 GCA_021785115.1 Chloroflexota bacterium
CTCGGTCATCTCCGCCCCTGTCGCGCCTGCCCCGTGAGCATCTGCTCCCGGTCGCGTCCGTCCCGTTCCTGCCGCCGCACGGCCTCGCGCGGGCGGCAACGCAACAACCCCGCTCGCCCAGCGGACGAACGGGGTCGTGGTACCACTGCTGGTTCGGCTGCCGGCTCCGGACGGTCGTCCCGCCCGGTCCGTCTGCGCGGTCTGGTCGATCGGCTTCGGATGTGGCCCCGATCGGCTCCGATCCGCCCCGGCGACGTCCCGGCTGCCCTCTCGGCGCGCTATCGGGCGCCGACCGCACGGCTCACGGGCGACGTTCGCGCCCTCCGTCCTCCCGCGGGCTTCCAGCCTCCGGCGCCGCGGTCTCTGTCGAGCGGTGGGGCGTTACTCCTCCCGGTCCACGCCGAGGTCGGGAGCGTAGCACACGCCGAGCGGGGGCTCGAACCGTCGTCGACCGCCGGCGCCGTCCGCAAGCGCGTGTGCACGCGGCAAGGGAGACCCACAGCCCATCGAGCATGAGATGCGCGCCTGGAGCACGAGCGGCCCGCCGGTGAAAGGCTGCCACCCGCGCCGGGGCGCGCCGTCAGGCGGCTCACCGCGGCGGCCGGGAGCGGCACCCCGGTGGGCGCCCCCGCGAGGCGCGCGGTCGCCTTGGGTCGAGCCCCTCCAGAACAGCCTGCCGCAGCAGCCCGTCGACGCGGGAGGTGCGACGCGCGTGGCGCTCCGGAAACGAGCACCGGCAGGCTAGCCTGCGTGCGTCGGTCGAGTGCCACCGCGCGTTCCGTCGGGCATACTCCTCCGGTGCCTGCACCCACCTGGAGAGTGCGCCCGCTTGCCGCAGGCACCGTCCGCAGGGAACGGCACGCGGCCTGGCGACCGCGTCGCATTGTGGAATCGCACCAGTGGGAGTACCGTTGGGCACGCCGCTATTGCGGCGCGTCGCGTGGTCGACCCTTCTCGAACGGACCGTGCGTGTGCTGTTTGGTTCGGGAAGAGAAGAGGGTCAGCCATGACCACAGGCACCATCAAGAAGGTTGTCGCCGAGCGCGGGTTCGGCTTCATCGCGGCCGAGGACGGGAAGGAATACTTCTTCCATCGCGGCGGCCTGCAGCCTTCACTGGACTTCGACCGTCTCGCTGGTGGCGAGCGCGTTGCGTTCGAGGTCGAGACGAGCCCCAAGGGTCCGCGCGCGGTCCAGGTGACCGCGGCGTAGTCCTCGCGCACCGGATCAGTGCCGGTCGTTTGAACCCGACGGGCACTGATCCCGATCCCCGCGCGCCCCCGCCGGTCAGCCGAGCACCAGCGGACAGCGGGCCGTCGGCGAAGGCGCGCGTCGCGAGAGGAGCTACGCGATCCCGCAGACTGCGTTTGTATCCACGTATGCGCCGCACCGCTGCGGCATCGCCACGTTCACGTACGACCTTGCGACGGCCGTCGGCAGCCGCCAGATTGTCGCCCTCCATCCGGTCGGTGCGCAGGGCTCCTACCCGACCGAGGTTCGGCACCGCGTCCGCCGTGACGTGCTCGCCGACTACCTCGCCGTCGCGGAGAGCCTCAATTCCTCGGCGGTCGATGTCGTCTCGATCCAGCACGAGTACGGCATCTGGGGCGGCGACGACGGCGAGTATGTCCTCGACTTCGCTCGCGCACTGCGGATTCCGGTCGTCACGACGCTCCACACCGTGCTCCGCGAACCGACTCCGTCCCAGCGCCGGATCCTGATCAGCCTCATCGCGATGTCGGCGACCACGGTCGTGATGTCACGTGCCGCCGCGTCGCTCCTCGCCGAGGCCTACGCCGTCGACCCGGGCCGCATCGAGATCGTCCCTCACGGAGTCCCGCACCTTCCCCTCGTCGATCCGGCCACGGTCAAGCCACGACTCGGCCTTGACGGTCGGCTCGTGATCCTGAGCTTCGGCCTCCTTGGACCCGGCAAAGGCTACGAGTCGGCGATCGCCGCGATGCCCGCGGTGGTCGAGGCGATCCCGTCTGCGCTCTATGTCATCCTCGGGGCAACGCACCCGGACCTGCTGCTCCGCGAGGGCGAGGCATACCGTGAGAAGCTGCAGGCGACAGCCGCCGCTCTCGGCATGACCCACCACGTCAGGTTCGTCGACCGGTTCGTCAGCCGCGCGGAGCTCGGGACCTGGCTCCAGGCCGCCGATCTCTTCGTGACCCCGTATCCCAACCTCGATCAGATCGTGTCCGGGACGCTCTCGTACGCGATGGGCGCGGGCAAGGCGGTCGTCTCGACGCCGTATGCATACGCCCGGGAGCGACTGGCGGACGGTCGCGGGGTGCTCGTTGCCGCGGGCTCTTCGGCGGCGCTGGCGGGCGCGTTCATCGATCTGCTCGGCGAACCCACGCGTCGATCGTCCATCGGCCAGCGGGCCTACGAGTACAGCCGGGGGATGATCTGGCCGGAGATCGGCGCCGAGTATCGCCGCATCCTTGGGCAGGCGGTCCTGCCGGTGGTCGCCTCATCCGGGCCGGCGCGCGTCTTCGCGGTGGCTGGTGGCTGAGCCGCCGGTCCATCCGATCCGCCGCGAGCACCTGGACGGGCTGACCGGCGAGCTCGGCATCTGGCAGCACGCGTCCGGGCCCATCCCGAACATGGCATTCGGCTACTGCACCGACGACGTCGCCCGAGCCCTGGTCGTCGACCTGCTGCACGCGCGCGAGCTTGGATGGGGAGCCGTCCGCACCAGCGCGTGGCGCTCACTCCAGTTCCTCCGCGCCGCGTTCGACCCGCGCGCCGGGCGGTTCCGTAACTTCCGGAGCCGTGACGGCTCCTGGAGCCGGGAGCCCGGATCCGAGGACTGCCAGGGTCGCGCTCTGCTGGCGCTCGCTTCCGCCATCGGCGCCATCGCTGATGCGCGGTTCGTCGACGATGCTCGTGAACTCCTTGCCGAGGCGCTGCCCGTGGCCGGACGGCTGATCGCTCTCCGCGCGATCTCGTCCGCCCTCATCGCCTGCGACGTCGCTCTTGATGCGCGTTCGCTCCCGCACGACCTTCGCGCGGACACGATGGTCGTGTTCGGGCAACTGGCAGCGGCGCTCTGGGCCCCCTTCGAGACGCCGAAGGTGGGCTCGGACTGGCCCTGGCCGGAGCCCGCGCTGACCTATGAGAACGCGCTGGTTCCGCGGGCGCTGCTCGTGGCCGGTCGTCGCCTCGATGACGAGACGCTCCGTCAGACCGGACGCCGCGTCCTGGCGTGGCTGGTCCGCGTGCAGACGACGCCGGATGGGACGTTCTCGCCGGTCGGCAACGATGCGTGGTGGCGCCGAGGAGGCATCCGAAGCCACTTCGACCAGCAGCCGATCGAGGCGACCGCGATCGTGCTTGCCTGCGAGGAGGCGTTCCGGCAATCCGGCGACACCGCCGACCTCGTCGCGATCGAGTCCGCCTACGCGTGGTTCCTGGGCACGAACGACCTCGGGATTCCCGTGGCGGTAGTCGAGACGGGCGGCTGTCACGACGCGCTGACCCCTGTCGGGGTCAACCTGAACCAGGGAGCCGAATCGACGCTCATGTGGCTCACGGCGCTCGAGCATGTGCGCAGGACGCGCCGTGAGACAGCCGCACGGCCGCAGTACCGGGGTCCCCGAATCTCCACCGGGGTCGCGCTGGAGAGCCGCCCGTGATGACCGGCGACGGACACGAGCTCTTCCAGCGCCACCCCGAGAACCCCATCATCACGACGGCGTCACTCCCGTACCGGGCGAACTCCGTGTTCAACGCCGGCGTCGGTCATGCGGCCGATGACACCGTCCTCCTGCTGCGCGTCGAGGATCTTCGCGGGATCTCCCATCTGCTGGTCGCGCGGAGCGTGGACGGGGAGTCGCACTGGCGATTCGATGCGTCACCACTGCTCGCCCCCCTGCCCGACCGCCACCCCGAGGAGATCTGGGGCTGCGAGGACCCTCGCCTGACGTGGCTGCCGGAGCTCGAGGAATGGGCGATCGCGTACACCGCGTACAGCCGGCGCGGGCCGCTGGTCTCGCTCGCCATGAGCCGGGACTTCACGGAAGCGCGACGGCTGGGTCCGATCATGCCGCCGGAGGACAAGGACGCTGCGCTGTTTCCGCGGCGGTTCGGTGGCCGCTGGGCGATGATCCATCGACCGTCGCCCCTCCGTGGCAACGCACACATGTGGATCTCGTACTCGCCGGACCTGCGCCACTGGGGGGACCACAGCCTGCTGCTCGAAGCCAGGGACGGGGCCTGGTGGGATGCTGGCAAGATCGGACTCGGGCCCCCTCCCCTCGAGACACGCGAGGGCTGGCTCGTCTGCTACCACGGCGTCCATGCCACCGCGGCCGGACCGATCTACCGGCTCGGCCTGGCGCTCCTCGATCTCGACGACCCTCGCGTCGTCCTCCGACGGACGGACGAGTGGATCTTCGGGCCGACAGCGCCCTACGAACGGGGTGGAGACGTGAACAGAGTCGTCTTCCCGACGGGCTGGGCGCACGACCGCGGGACCGACGCGCTCTCGCTCTACTACGGGGCCGGGGATTCCGTCGTGGCCCTTGCCACCGCGCGGCTCGACACGGTCCTCGACTACGTCACGCACGCGGCCGCGCCGCAGCACCGCCAGCATGCGGACGGCGACGCCTGGTAGCCGCGCCTAGCCCTGGCCGCGCCACGGTGAACCGACCTGGGCGACCCCCGGTCTCCCCGGGCGGCCGCTGAGCGTGGTCGTGCGGCGCACGGGCGAAGTGCCGCTCCGCGTCGACTCCGGGACTCCGGAGCGGGATCTCAGGCCGCGGCCACGCCGGCGAGTTGAGCCCCCGACGGCCGCCGCCCCGACGGCCGCCGCCCCGACGGCCGCCGCCCCGGCGGCGCTACTCGGTGCCCTCGCGCAGGAGAAGCATTGGGACGGGCTTGCTCGGCTCGTAGCCCCCGACGGTGCGCTGAAGAGGATTCACGGCAACGAGGCGCCAGCCCTCCTTGCCCAGCTCGTTGAGCTGTGCCAGGAACTCCGCTCGGTGGACCTCCTCCTTCTCGTGGAAGACCATCATCTCGATCCTGTACTCGATGTGCATCACGGGTGACCCCTCCTGGCCCCTGGGCCTCGATCAGGCTCGCAGCCGCGAGCCGATGCGCCGCCTGCCGGGGTCAGCCTGCCAAGGGTCCCGCGCCACGTCTGCCGCGTCATGACGGGCCGTCATGGCGGAGGGAAGATCGCGGTCAGGTCGGCATGCGCGCCGCACCGGGACCCGGTGGGAGAGATCGCTCGCGGGACCGAACGGTCGGGCGGGAGCGCGCGGTTCAGCGGCGCGGGGCTGCGCCCCGCTCAGCCCCGCCGTCCCAGCCGCGATTGGAGAAGGTGGGGATGAAGCGATAGCCCCGGCCCGGCACGGTGGCGATGAAGCGCGGGTGGCGGTAGTCGTTCTGCAGCTTGCTGCGCAGGCTGCGGATGTGGCGGTCCACGACGTTGCTCTCGGTCACGAAGTCGGTGCCCCAGATGGCGTCCAGGATCTCGTCGCGGGTCACGGTGCGGCCGGCGCGGCTGGCGAGCAGGTACAGGAGGCTCTGCTCGATGCCGGAGAGATGCACCACCGAGGACCCCGCGCGCACCACGCGATTGACGATGTCGATCTCCATCTCGCCAAGCGTGATGGTGGGCACGATGGGCAGCTCCGCGCCCATCGTCCGGCGGGTGATGACGATGGCACGCGCCAAGAGCTCCTCGGGCGAGAAGGGTACCGAGAGAATGTCGTCGACGCCGAGTTCGAAGGCGCGCAGCTTGGTGCGCAGGTCGCCGCGGCGGGTCAACCCCAGCACCGGGGTGCCGCTCCGCCGCTGCAGGCTGTTCGAGGCGCCCAGGCGCGCCAGCAGCGCCGTGCTGTCGTCGTGATCCATGTCGACCACGCCGAGGTGCGGGCGCCACGCGGTGAGGATCGCCTCCGCCTCGTCCAGGTTGCGCGCCGCCCGGACGACGAAGAGTCCGTGGTTGAGCGTCAACTCGACGAGATCCACCACGAGCGGCTGCTCGTGCAGCACGAGCGCACGGCGCGCCGCGGGCGGCGACGCCTCCAGCGGACTGTCGGCCATTTGCGAGGGCCCTCCCGCCGTGGAGCCGTGGACGCGAGGGTATTGTACGCGGCTGGCGCCGGGAGCTGCGTCCTGCGGTCGGCGTCGGCTCCGGAACTCGAGATCCGCGGCGCGCCGTGCGGCGGGCGCGGCCCCGGGACGACCGGCGTTGGGCGTCACGCGCATGACCGACCGTCATGACACGGCAGCGGTGGGGGACCACGCTGGCTCCCTGGGCGCGCAAGCGCCCAGGGAGCCAGGAGGGCACGGTCCGGTGACGGAGCAGGAGAAGAACGACCGCGACTGGGATCGCCACGAATGGTCTGATGAAGAGACCGGGGACAGGGCCGACTCCGACCCTTCGAGCGGTCCGCAGCATCCGGGCTCGACCGCCACGGGCTCCTCGCGGATTGCCATGATCGTCGACCAGGAGCCGCTCGTCCGAGACCTGCTGCGGAGCGTGCTCGAGAGGCTGGGATGGCGGGTCATCGGCGCGGCAAACGCGGACGAGGCGGCATCCACGCTCGACGGCCAGCGTCCTGCGCTGCTCGTGATCGATCCGACCCCCGCAGAGGCCCTCGATGACGACCTGCTCGCCCGGATAAGAACGCGCGACCCGGAGGCACTGATCGTGGTCGTGTCAGACGATCCCACGGCCGAAGACATCGCCCGCGAGCTGGGCGCCACGTTCATGCCCAAACCGTTTGCGATCCGGGATTTCGCCAGGGTCGTGGCGTCGACCGAAGTCGGTATGCCGCCTCGTCGGTGGGACGACCTCGCCGACGAGCACGCGCGAGATCCTCGCCGCACGGCCGACGGCGTCTCTGTCCCAGCAGCGCTCACTGCCTGGCGGGCCGCCGAGGGGCGCCTCGCCGCCGCTCCACCGGGCAGCCGGGAGTACCAGCAGCTGGCGTCCGACGTCGAGCGGTGCCGGGCGGAGTACAGACGCGCCTTCGAACGTCGTGCATTGAACGGCTGCCGATCGTGGCCCTGACGGCACCCGGGCACCAGGCACAGCACGCCGACCCGGACGGGGAGGATGCCCACCACCACGGTCCCGCGCTTCACCTCTGTGCGGAGCCGCTCCCGGGTCGCGGCCACAGGGAGTCCCGCAGTTCGATTTCGCACGGAACGTTGCGGCCGGTCCACGTGATCGGTGACGGCCTCACCGGGGCGCCGATGGCTCTCACGCCGCGGCACCGCACGACAGACGCCTTGCGACGCGGGTCGGGACGCGTACCTGAGGCAACCGGATGCAGGCCAATCGACGTTCTGCTGGACAGGAACCGCAGGAAAGGCGCTCGTCGATCGTGCAGAATGCGCGCTCAGGAGCAGAATCGCGGGACCGCACGGGTCGAATCGTGCGGGCACGTGTACGCCGCGGAGGCAGCCTGCAGGAGGGCCGCCGGGAGAACCGGAGGGTCGTTCGGCAGCACGGCCACCGTGCAGGCCGCCCGGCATCCGTGCCGGACATGCGGAGAGGGATCGCACGAGACCCCGGGGGACGCGAAGGGTCCCGGTGGGCCGAACTGCCTACGCGCTCGCGCCCTCGGCCAGCGCCTCGTAGTTCGTCTCGTCGACACCCCGGTCGAGCTGCGCCTGCGTCAGGAGGAACGGCGGCCGCCGTCCGCGGATCGTCTCGGCCGTGATGATGCACTTGCGGATGTCGTTGCGCTCCGGGATGTCGAACATCACGTCGAGGAGCGCCTCCTCGACGATCGACCGGAGCGCGCGGGCCCCCGTCTTGCGCTCGAGCGCGAGCTCCGCGGCGGCCTCCAGCGCCCCCGGCGTGAACGTCAGCTCGACCTTGTCGAGCGACAGGAACTTCTGGTACTGCCGCGTGACCGCGTTCTTCGGCTCCTTCGCCACCCGCACGAGGTCGGCGAGCGTCAGCGGGGCGAGCGTCACGATGACCGGCAGCCGGCCCACGAACTCGGGGATCAGGCCGAACTTGAGCAGGTCCTCCGGCATGAGCCGCTCGAGGATCTTCTCGCGCTCGGTCTTCGACATGTGCGCCTCGGACCCGAACCCGATGGAACGGCGCCCGACGCGCTCCTCGACGATCTTCTCGAGCCCCTCGAACGCCCCGCCGCAGATGAAGAGGATGTTCGTGGTGTCGATCTGGATGAAGTCCTGGTGGGGGTGCTTGCGGCCCCCTTGCGGCGGCACGTTCGCGATCGTGCCCTCGAGGATCTTCAGCAGCGCCTGCTGCACGCCCTCGCCGGAGACGTCCCTGGTGATCGAGGGGTTGTCGGCCTTGCGGGCGATCTTGTCGATCTCGTCGATGTAGATGATCCCGCGCTGTGCCCGCTGGACGTCGAAGTCGGCGGCCTGGATCAGGCGCAGGAGGATGTTCTCGACGTCCTCGCCCACGTACCCGGCCTCGGTGAGCGAGGTCGCATCGGCGATGCAGAAGGGCACGTCGAGGATCTTCGCGAGCGTCTGCGCGAGCAGGGTCTTGCCGGAGCCGGTCGGCCCGACCATCAGGACGTTCGACTTCTGGAGCTCGACGTCGTCGACCTGGTGACCGGCATTGACCCGCTTGTAGTGGTTGTAGACGGCCACCGACAGGACGCGCTTGGCGCGCTCCTGGCTGATCACGTACTGGTCGAGCGAGGCCTTGATCTGGTTCGGGGTCGGCAGCTTCGCGGGCTGCTGCTTGACGCGGGGCGACTCGAGGAGTTCCTCCTCGATGATCTCCTGGCAGAGGTTGATGCACTCGTCGCAGATGTAGACGCCCTGGCCCGCGATCAGCTTGCGGACCTGGTCCTGGCTCTTGCCGCAGAAGCTGCAGCGGTACGGGACCTTGGTGCTCTTGCCGGGGGGCGTGGACATCGCGACTACTCCCTGCGGAGGACCGCCCGGGTCACCGCGCCTGCGGCTCCGGGCCTGCGGAGGATTGTGCGCCACTCGCGCCCGCGGTTTCTGTCCGTGTCTCCTGGTCGTGGGCCTGCGCGATCAGGGAATCGCCCCGCACCGCGTAGACCTCGTCGATGATGCCGTAGTCCTTGGCGGCCTGTGGAGACATGAAATAGTCCCGCTCGGTGTCGTGGATGATCTTCTCGATCGGCTGACCGGTGTGGCGGGCGAGGATCTGGTGGTTGGTGTTGACCAGTTCCTCCATCTCCTTGACCTGGATGAAGACGTCCGGCGTGTTGCCGCGAAAGCCCCCCGAACCCTGGTGGATCATGATCCGGCTGTGCGGCAGCGCGTAGCGCTTCCCCTTCTCGCCGGCCGCCAGCAGGACGGCCGCCATGCTGGCCGCCATTCCGACGCACATCGTGCTGACGGGCGCCCGCAGGTACTGCATGGTGTCGTAGATCGCCAGGCCCGCCGTGATCACGCCGCCGGGCGAGTTGACGTAGAGGTTGATGTCCTTCTCCGGGTCCTCGGACTCGAGGAAGAGCAGCTGCGCGATGATCAGGTTCGCGATGTGGTCCTCGATCGCGTCGCCGAGGAAGACGATCCGGTCGCGCAGCAGCCGGCTGTAGATGTCGTAGGCGCGCTCCCCCCGGCTCGACGTCTCGATCACCATCGGGACGAGCATCGCGCTCGTCTCCTGGGCGGCGCGCAGCGCGGCGGACCGGCCCGGCACCACTCGACGCTTCATGCCTGGCGGCCCTCCTCCACGGCCTCGACGGCGGCCTGCTCGATCTCGCCTGCCCGGCGCTCCCGCCCGGCAGCCTCGGCCTCGATTTCCGGCCCGATACCCGGCTCGCCCCCGATGAGGCCCACGTTGGGATCCTCCTCGAGGTGCGGCAGCGGCCCGACCTCCGGATGCGCCTCGAGCCACCGATCGACCAGCCGCTCGACGACCTGCGTCCGGCGCATGGTCGAGCGCAGATACGACCGCCCGCGGTCCGACTCGAAGTAGCTCAGGAGGCGCGGGCTGTCCGTGTAGCGCACACGCGCCCGCGCGATCTCCGCCTCGATCTCGGCGTCCGGGACCTCGACGCCCTCGGCCTCGGCGATCTTCGAGAGCACCATCAGGACGCGGACGCGGTGCTCGGCGGGCTCCCGGTACTCGGCGTGCAGCGCGGCGTCGTCCTTGCCGGTGATGCGCGCGTACTCCTCGTAGGGGATCCCCTGCTCGGCGAGCCGCATGCGCAGCTCGTCGTGCATGACCTCGACCTCCTGGTCGATCAGCACGTCGGGGACGTCGAGCGTGGCGTTCGCGACCGCGTACTCGATGATGCGGTCGGCGAACTCGTGCCGGGCGTGGTCGCGCGCGTTCGCCTCGAGGCGCCGGCGGATGTCCACCCGCAACGCCCCCATGTCGGGGAACGAGTTCCCGACCGACTGCGCGAAGTCGTCGTCGGCCTCGGGCAGCACCTTCTCGCGGATCTCGCGGACCGCGACGTGGAAGTGCGCCGGCTGGCCGGCCAGTGCCTCCTCCGGGTAGTCCGCGGGGAAGGTGACGTCGAAGTCCTTCTCCTCGCCGGTCGAGAGGCCGACGAGCGCCTCCTCGAAGCCCGGGATCATGCGGCCCCCGCCGACGACCAGCGGGAAGCGCTCCGAGCTTCCGCCCTCGAACGGCTCGCCGTCCCGCGTTCCCTGGAACGAGATCACGACCCAGTCGTCGTTGCGGATCGACCGGTCCTCGACCGCGCGCAGGCTCGCGTGCTGGTCGCGCAGCTCGTCGATGACGTTCTCGACCTTGGCGTCGTCGACCGCCTCGACCTCCGGCGTGAAGGGGAAGTCCGCGTAGTCGCCGAGCGTCACCTCGGGCCGCACGGGCACCGAGACCCGGTAGGACGCGCCCTGTCCCTCCTCGAACCGGACCCACTCGGGATCCGGGACGGTGAGCGCGTCGAGTTTCGTCTCCTCGAGCGCGTCTCCCATCGTCGCGTTGAACAGCTGGTCCTTCGCCTCGTTGTAGATGGGATTCGCATCGGGGTCGTCGCGACGCACGCCGAGCGTGCGCTCCAGCATGACCCGCGGTGCCCGCCCGGGACGGAACCCGGGGACGCGGGTCCGCCGGCCGAGCCGGCGAACGGACTCGTCGATCGCGAGCTGGAGCCGGTCCGCCGGAAGCTCCACCTCGAGCACCACGGTGCTGCGCGGGGCTGGTGTCATGGTCACGTTCATTGGGGAAAAGTATACGGGCGCGCCCCTGCCGCCGCCCCGCGCGGGTTACCTGAGGAGCAGCCGCGCCAGACGGCGCGATACCACGGCCAGGCCGATCACGCCCATCACGGCCAGGTAGGCGACGTCGATCGCCTGCGCGAGCCCGAGCGTGCCGGTCGTCAATCCGCGGAGCAGGTCGACCCCGTGGTACAGCGGTGTCAGCTGGACCACCACCTGCAGGGCCGGCGGGTACACGGTGATCGGGTAGAACGTGGCCGAGAACAGGAACATGGGCAGCAGCACCAGCTGCATCTTGTCGAAGTCCGCCCACTTGCGGATCCAGGTGGACAGTGCCATCCCCACCGACGCGAACGCGAAGCCGATCAGGATCGAGCCCGGCAGCGCGAGGAGCCAGGCCGGCGACTGGACGAGCCCGAGGACCAGCATCACGGCCAGGAACCCGATCGCGTAGAGCGTCCCGCGGAAGAGCGCCCAGGCGATCTCGCCGACGGCGACGTCCGGAACGCCGACCGGCGTCGTCAGGACGGCCTCGTACGTGTGGGCGTACTTGAGCTTGAAGAAGACGTTGGTGGTGCTGTCGTAGATGGCGCCGTTCATGGCCGCGGAGGCGAGCAGGGCGGGCGCCACGAAGACCTGGTACGGGATCGGCCGTCCGTCGAGCCCGGTGACGGTGCCCACGAGCGACCCGATCCCGAACCCGATCCCGAGCAGGTAGAAGAGCGGCTCGAAGAATCCGGAGAAGAGCACCATCCAGGTGCGCCGGTAGACCATCAGGTTCCGCTCGAAGAGCCGGCCCGGGCGCGTGATCCCGCCGAGCGGCACGATGCGGGCGAGGAGCGTCATCTCAGACGACCAGGCGGCGACGGAACGCCAGCGTCGCGACGGCGATGCCGGCGGCCGCGAACGCGAGCAGCACCGCCAGGTGGACGACGGCCGCAACGGGATCGAGCGAACCCAGGCTGAGCCCGCGCGCCAGCGCGATGCCGTGGTACAGCGGCGTCAGGTACGCCAGCGGCTGCACGAACCACGGGAGGCGGTCGAGCGGGAAGAACGTCCCGGACAGCAGGAAGAGCGGCGTGATCCCGAACCGGAACAGCACGTTGAAGTTCGAGTCGTGGCGCTGCGTGGCCGAGAAGGCCATGATCGGCGCCGCGAACGAGACTCCCGTCAGCACCGCGACGGGCAGCGCGAGGATGCCGAGCGGGGAGCGAACCGCGCCGAACGCGATCATCACCAGGAGGAACGCGCCGCAGACGAGGGAGAGACGCACGACCACCCACTCCAGCTCCCCGAGGAGCAGGTCGCGGACCGTGAGTGGCGTGGCGAGCATCGCCTCGTAGAGCTTGTCCCACACGATCTTGCCCATGATCGGGTACGTCGTCTCGAAGGCGGCAGTCTGCATCGCCTGCGCCGCCAGGAGCCCCGGCGCCAGGAACGCGACGTAGGGCACGTCGCCGAGCACGGCTGCCCCGGCACCCCGGTTGACGTACCCGCCGAGCCCGATCCCCATCGCGGCCAGGAACAGGATCGGAGAGAGCAGCGAGCTCAGGACGGATCCCTGCCAGGTCCGCCGGTAGACCATCAGGTTGTGCTCGAGGACGCGTGTCCCGACGGTCATCGATCCGTCACTCAGTCCACCAGCGACCGGCCGGTGAGCCTGAGGAAGACGTCCTCGAGGCTGCTCCGCCGCACCAGCACGCTCTCCGGGCGGATCCCGCGCGCGTGCACGGCGGCCGCCGCGGCCTCCCCGTCGGCCGCGTACAGCAGCAGGCGGTCCGGCAGTCGCTCGACGCGATCCGCGATCCCGTCGAGCTGCCCGTCGGCGGGTACGTCGCGACCGCCGAAGCGCAGCTCGGCCACCTCCCGGCTGGCATAGCGCTCGATCAGCTCGCGTGGAGAGCCCGCCGCGACGATGCGTGCCTTGTCCATGACCACGAGCCGGTCGCACAGCTGCTCGGCCTCGTCCATGTAGTGGGTCGTCAGCACGAGCGTCACGCCACGCTGCCTGAGCCGGTAGAGGCGGTCCCACAGCAGGTGGCGGGCCTGCGGGTCGAGCCCCGTCGTCGGCTCGTCGAGCAGCAGCAGGTCGGGCTCGTTGATCAGCGCCCGGGCGATCGTCAGGCGCCGCTTCATCCCGCCGGAGAGCGGCTCCACCTCGTCGTCCGCCCGGTCCGACAGCTGGACGAACTCCAGCAGCTCGCCGGCGCGGCGCAGCGCCTCGCGGCGGCTCAGGTCGAAGTACCGGCCGTAGATCAGCAGGTTCTCGCGGACGGTCAGCTCCATGTCGAGCGAATCCGCCTGCGGCACGACGCCGAGACGCGCCCGGATGCGGGCTCCCTCGACGGCCGGATCCATCCCCAGGACCCGCAGGCGGCCGCCGGTCACCGGAGAGACGCAGCCGATCATCCGCATCGTCGAGGTCTTGCCGGCGCCGTTCGGGCCCAGGAAGCCGAACGCCTCTCCCGGCGCAACCTCGAAGTCGACGCCGTCGACCGCGGTGAACGACCCGAAGCGCTTGACGAGGCCGTGCGCCTCGATCAGGGGCGGCACCGCATCACGATCGGCGAGGGCAGCGGAACGCGCCGCCTGGGGAACGGGCATGGGACGCCGATGCTACGCCAGCGGGCGTTGGTCGTGGGACGTCCGCGGGGACCGCGGTTCCGGACCTCCGGCCCGGAGACGGCCGCCCACGGGCGGCGGAGGCGCTCGGAACCCGTCCCGTCGCGCTTCGTCGCGCACAATGGATCCGTGCGCGACCGATTGCGGCCGATCCGCCCGATGCGTCTGCCGGTGGACCGCCCGGCCCCGGCCCCGGCCTACGCGATTCCCGCCCCGGTCCCGGCCCTCGTCGTGCCGGGCACGCCGGAGAACGACCGGCTCCGGCTCGCGCTCGGTGCGCTGACCGCGGTCTCCATCATCGTCACCCTGCTGCACCTGCTCGCCGTGTACCCGATCGCGGTCGACATCAGGATCCCCCTCGACGCGGCGGCGCGCTGGATCCACGGCGGCCAGCCGTACCTCGCGTCCAGCTTCGATGTCACGTCGGGCGCCGGGCAGCCGTTCCTGTATCCGCCGTTCGTGCTGCCCGTGCTGGCTCCGTTCGCGTCCCTGCCGCTCGAGCCGGTCGCGGCCGGGTGGGCGGCCGCCTGCCTCGTGGTGGCCACGTGGACGCTGCGGCGCCTCGGGCTGCCGGCCTGGTCGTGGCCGCTCGCGCTCGCCTGGGCGCCCTTCCTCCAGACACTGCTCGGCCTCAACGTGCAGGTGCTCCTCTTCGGCGCGTTCGTCGCGCTGTTCGTCGATCGACCGGGTGGGCGGGCCCCGTCGAGCCCGCCGGTGATCCCGACCGCCCGACCGATGCGCGAGCGCGACGTCGGCACGGGGTCGCGGCCGCCCATGGTGGACGGCATCCTCGGCGTCTTCGTCGCGCTGCTCAAGACCTCGCAGGTCCATCCGTGGGTCTACCTGCTCCGGCGACGTCCGCGCGAGGCGCTCCTCGGCGTCGCGGCGGCGATCGCGCTCGTGCTGGTCACCCTGCCGTTCACCGGGATCGGCGCCTGGTTCGACTGGTTCGCGCAGGCGAGGCGCGCCGCGCAGCCCGGCCTGGCCGTCGGCGGGATCTCGCTGCTGCACTTCCTGCCGTTCCCGCTCGCCGTCGCCGCGGGCGTTGCCACCGTACTGCTGGTGTTCGCGGTGCCGCGCCGCCACGCGGCGGCGTGGATCGGCCTGCTGACGCTGGTGGGCTCACCGGACCTGCACTACTTCGGGCTGCTGTTCGCGCTGCCGGCGATGCTCACGGTGCGGCGCGAGATCGCCCTGGTGGCGGCATTCGCGATCAGCACCTACACGACCCACGGTGCCTGGGCCGGGGTCCTCCTGGTGACCGTTGCGCTGGCCGCCTCGTACCGCCGGCCGGCGCTCCTCGAGCCCGCCGCAGCCTGACCAGCGACCTGGCCGAGCCGCCGCTCGCATCGCCGGCCGGCGAGATCCCGCCCGGAAGGCAATTTGCCTGCTTGCGCAAGAGATAGAATACGCGTCCGAGATGACGGCGGCGGTCGCGTCCACGGTCGGGTCCAGGCGGAACCTCGTCGCGCTCGCCTGGCACGGCTCGTTCCTGGCCGGGGCGACCGCGCTGGCGCAGCCCACGACGCTGCTTCCCGCCTACGTGGCGGCGCTGGGTGGGTCGCCGGCCCTCGTGGGCCTGACGCTGACCGTGCTGCTGGGCGGCGGGGCGGTACCCGAGCTGCTCTTCTCGCACCGCGTCGAGGGCAGCCCCCTGAAGCGGCCGTTCCTGCTGGTCGCCGTGTTCAGCCGGGCCGCGGCCTGGCTCGTCCTGGGAGCCGCGACCTGGCAGCTTCGCCGGAGCGCCTCGGGCCTGCTGCTCGGGGCCCTGCTGCTCCTGCTCGCGGTCTTCGCGATCGGGGGAAGCCTGGGCAACGTCGCCTACACCGACGTCTACGGCAAGAGCGTCCCGCCCGGCAGCCGCGGCCGTTTCTACGCCGCGCGCCAGTTCGCCGGCAGCGTCGTCGCGCTGGCCGCAACCTTCTGCGCAGGGCTGGTCCTGCAGAGCCACCTCGCCACCCTCGCCGGTTCCTATGCCGTGCTCTTCACGGGCAGCGGCCTGCTCCTCCTCGTGGCCGGCCTCGGGTTCGTCGCCGTGCGCGAGACGCCGAGCCCCCGCCAGTCCCGCCCGCCCCTCGGGACGTACCTCCGGCGGATGGGCACGCTCTGGCGGGCGGACCCCGGGCTCCGGGCGCTCGTGCTCGTCGAGAACCTCGCCTCGCTGCACCTCATGCTCCTGCCCTTCTACGTGGTGCTGGCCGTGGAATGGCTCCACGTCCCGCCCGCGATGGTGGCCGTCTACACCATGGCCCAGATCGTCGGGGGCGCGGTCTCGAACCTGCTGTGGGGCCATCTCAACGACCGCGTCGGCAGCGGCGCGGTCCTCTCCGCCTGCCTGGCGCTGGGCAGCCTCATGCCCGTGCTGGCGCTCGCTCTCGCGGTCTTCGCCCCCGGTGCCTACGCGTTGATCTTCGTCGTCCTCGGCGCGGCAATGAACAGCCGGACGCTCGCCTACAACAACGTGCTGGTGGATCGATCCCCGGTCGAGCTGCGGGCGACGTACACCGCGCTCGTCGGCACGCTCACCGCGCCGACGCTCCTGCTGCCCCTCGCGGGCGGCGCGCTCATCGCGCTGTTCGGGTTTCCGGCCCTCTTCCTGGGCATCGCCGCGGCCCTCGCGATCACGTGGGCCGCGCTGGGGCGCAGCACCGCACTCTTCGCT
>JAJYGO010000223.1 GCA_021785115.1 Chloroflexota bacterium
CGCGGCCGAGAACCAGGCCACCGCCCGGTGGAGCGACCGGAGCCGGTCGAGCTCGCGCGGGCTGACCAGCACCGCCGCGAACCGGCCGGACGACACCACCGTGAGCGCCCGGCCGCCCGAGACCTCGTCGAGGTGCGACGCGAGCCGCTCGCGCAGGTCGGTGATCTGGACGGTGGCGAGCGGCCCCAGGACCTCCCGCGGCTGCGCGTCGAGCGCGCGGACCGCGGCGCGGCTGGGCTTCAGTTGGCCGCGGACCGCCGCGCCCATCTGCGCCGTCCCCCCGACGAGCTCCGGGTACACCTCGAGCGCGTGCAGCGCGGCGAGGCCCCGCTCGACGCGCCCCCAGCGCTCGGCCTCGTCGAACCGCAGCAGGACCGCGGCCGGGTCGCCGTGCTGCATGATGACGAGGGGACCCGAGTCGGCCGTGCGGGCCACCACGGCCCGGATCCGCTCGCGCACCTCTCGCAGGCCGAGGGCCTCGACCTCGCGCCCCAGGGTCACCGCAGATCCTCCTCGTCCTCGAGCGCGTACCCGGCGGGCACCGCGCAGACCACGACGTCGAGCGGCTTGCCGCGCCATGTGAGCGCGACCGGCGCCCGGCGGGCCCGCAGCAGCCCCCGGCGGAAATCCTGGCGGAGCGCGGTCACCGACAGCGACCGGCACCGCTCGCCGGGGAGCGGCCTCCGGAGCACCGCCCATGGGTGGCCGTGACGGAGGACCACGATGCTCTCGCCGCGAGCGGCGCGCTCCGCGTAGACCGCGATGTTGCGCCTGAGGGTCCTTACCGTCACGACCATGCCGGGAGCATGACCCAATGGCGTACCCCAGTCAAGAGGAATTGTGTACGGTTCGGAAGAGACCAGCGGAGGAGACTGGCTACGTGGCGCTAGTCCCTTGACAGACAATCCCTTGACAGGCTGATGATTCCTTCCATGCGTTGAACGCCGATCAACGTGTTAGGGTCCCAGTGATTGACACGTAACGACGATGCCGCGCGGCCATCAATCCGTGCTGTCTTGGGGCGTTCCGGGGCGTGATGGGGCGCACTCGCGGGTCTCTGCGACTTCGTCGAGGTCCCGAAGAGGGGCGTCGTCCGCGCCGCCGCACGTTGGGGCGTTCAGCCGTGCCCTGGGCGGCCGCTCACGACTCCGACATGATCGCGCTGGGGTTCTGGCGCCGCGGCAACGGGATGCATTGAGGCGAGTGCCGCCCGCCGGATTTCGAGGGATGGAGCATGAGCGGTCGATCCCGTCTCCCGCCGCTAGGAGCCCGACTTGAGCGCGGCGAGGCGCGCGTCGACCTCCGCCGAGATCTCCTCGTCCTCGAGGCTCGAGAACTGCGCGTCGAGGGAGCTCGCGGCCACCTCGGCCATCCCCGTGGCCTTAGCCTCCTCGTGGCGGATCTTCTCCTCGAACCTTGCGACCTCGCTGGTCGGGTCCATGACGTTGACGCTCTTGAGCGACTCCTGGACCCGAACCTGGGCCTGGGCCATCTTGGCCCGGCTGACCAGCTCGTCGCGCTTCTGGACCAGCTCCTCGCGCTTGGCGCGCATCTGGTTCAGCCCCGTCTTGAGCTGCTCGACCAGCGCGGTCTGCTGCTCGATCTGCGGCCTGAAGGTCTTGACCTGGTCCTCGTAGGAGATCTGCCGCTTGAGCGCGACTCGGGCGAGGTTGTCGAACTTGTCCGCGTCTGCCGTGTTGCCGGCAGCGCGCAGCTCGTCGGCCTTCTTGGACGCGGCAGCGGCCTTCGAGCCCCACTCGGCCACCGCGTCCGAGGCCTCCTTGGCGTCGCCCTCCAGTAGCCGGAGGTTGCCGATCGTCTGGGCGACCGCCTCCTCGGCTTCCCGGATGTTGTCCGTGAAGTCGCGGACGAGCTGGTCGAGCATCTTCTGGGGGTCCTCGGCGCCGTCGATCAGCGCGTTGACGTTCGCCCGCACCAGCTGGCCGATGCGTCCGAGGATGGATGACTGGGCCATGACTGCCCCTCCTTGTGGCGTGTGCATTGCGTTCACTGCGGGGATGTGCCTCGGTTCGCGGGACCGCCCGACGCCGGCTGCCGCCATCAGCAGCCTCCGCCCCGGTCGTGGCCGCCTCCGCCGCAGCCACCGCCGTGATGCGCGCCACCGGCGCGCCCTCTCCCGGATCGGTGGCTGTGGTCGCCGTGGCCGGGACGTCCGCCGAGGAGGCTCGCGAGGATCACCGCGCCGGGGTCGAGCGGACCGTCTGTTCGACGATCCCAGCCCTCGGCGTCCGAACGCGCCAGGCCGTACGCCTCGTCCCCCAGCCGGTCCGCCGTCCTCGCCTCGCGGGTTGCGCGCTCCGCATCCGCGGTCGCGAGCGACGCCGCCTGGTCGTAATGCTGGCGCGCCTCCAGCAGCCGGGTTCTGGCCTCGCTGCGCACGGCGCCCTCCTGCGCGGCGACGTAGTCGGTCGCGCGACCGATCGACATCTCCGCCGAGTGCATCGCCGTCGCCAGGACAGCCGCCCGGCGCGCCTCGCGCACGGCCGCCTCCTGGGCGCTGGCAAGGACGGCGTCGGCACCGGCACGCGCACGCCGGGCCGCGCTGATACCGGCCTCTGGATCCGGGTGGCCCCCCGTGACCGCGCTCCGGGCCTGGGCAAGCAGGACCTCGGCCTCCGATACCGCTGCGGCAAGCCCGGGGTCGAGCGGTCGTCCAACTGCGATCGAGTCCTTCGCAGCCTGGACCGCCCGAGCGGCCTCACCGACCTCCACGTCGACCCGCCTGCGGGCATCCTCGAGCGTCGCCAGCCTGCGCTCGACGGCGTCGAGCAGGACACCGGCGTCGTCCGCCATCCCAAGGGCCCGCCTGGCCGCCCGAGCCGCCGAGTTGAGGTCGGCCGGCGTCGTCTCGAGGGCGGCGTTGCCCCGCTCCGCCTCGGCCCTCGCGTCGCCCAGGCGTTCGCGGGCTTCATCGACATTCCCCGCGACGCCGGTCCAGCATGCCGGCGCATACGCCTGGAGGCGCTCCATGGCCGTCTCGACGCCTGGCATGCGCCGCTCGAGCTCGCCGACACGATCCGGCAGCCCGGCAAGGACCTCGGGCGCGTGCCGGTCGCGCTCGCGCAGGCCCTCGATCCGCGTGCGCTCGGCGCCCAGCGCCGCGAGGACCCGCTTGCAGCGTCCGACGACCTCGTCGAGCGCCTCCGGCTCCGCGGGGTCGCCAGTCGCCGTGTCGAGGCCGTGGCGGGCGCTGAACGCGGCCCCGAGCTCGGACTGCGCCATGGCGATGGCCGTCCGCAGGGGGGCGACGTCGGCGTCGTCGAACTGGGCCTCGGCGAACCCGAGGTCCTGGCCCGCCTCGCGCAAGGCGTTGTCGGCCTCGATGAGCAGCCTGTTCGCCTCGGCGTCGAGCGCGAGGACTCGGCGGTCGCGGTCCGCGGCGCCGCGCCGCCGCCGGCGCCATCGGGCGACGACCAGGAGCGCGAGGGCGAGGCCGACCGTGGCGAGCGCCGCGCCGAGGAGGCCCGCGACGACGGACGCGTCGACCCCGGGGGCCGCGGCGGGGAAGTTCAAGGTCGGGCCTAGGCGCTGGCCGCTGATCGTGCCGAGGGCCGCGGCTGCCGCCGCTCGATCGAGGGTAAGTCGGTTGCCGGTTGTCACGATGTCAGCGGCGGGGGCAGGCGCACATGAACGAGGACAACGCATGGCCGAGACGGTGCACCGCGGCGCTGAGGACAGCATGAGCGTGGGATGAGAACGTGCGCGGAGCGCTCGACTGCGTCCCCGGACGGAGGCGGACCGGCCCGCCGGCAGCACGGTCGGGCCGGTGTCAGGGTCGCTGGCGGCGTCCCGCCCCGCCCTCGCCCGTCAGTGCTCGTGCTCGCCGCCGCAGCAGCCGCCCGTCTCGCCGGCGAGGTAGGGCTCGGGGTCGGCCTGGAACCGCGAGAAGCACCCGGGACACTTGAACCGCAGGACCCTGCCGCTGTACGAGGCGGTGACGCCAGCGCCCGCGGCGACGCCGTTGCCGCAGACGGCACACGTCGCCGCTGGCTGGTCCGTCGAATCGAGGATCATGAGTTCGGATGCGATCGCCATCACGCGGCCTCCACGATGATCTTGCCCCGGAGCATGCCCATCTGGCAGGTGAACTCATGCTCGCCGGGGTCGCCGGGCATGAACTCGACGGGGACGACGGTCCCGGTCGGGAGCGGAGCGGACTTGCCGAAGTCGGCCAGCACGACTTGCTCGGAGCAGGCCGCGGTCTCCTCGCGGCGGAACAGCAGCCGGACCGGACGGCCCGCGGTGACCCGGATCGTGTCGGGCGTGTAGCCGCCCTTGACGAGGACCATCTGCTCCTGGTAGCCGTCGGAGACCGCGGACGCCGCCACCCCCTGGGTCCGCTTGAACCAGAAGAACCAGGCCACGCCCACGGCGGCCGCGAGGCCGACCACGGTAACGATGATCCTATCGGGAGTCATGCCGACACCTCCTGGAGCCGGAACCGCTTGAGGCGGTTGGCGTTGCTGACGACGGTGACCGAGCTGAAGCTCATCGCCAGCGCGGCCAGGATCGGGCTCAGAAGGAGCCCGATGAACGGATAGAGGATCCCCAGGGCGATCGGTAGCCCGACGCCGTTGTAGACGAAGGCGCCGAACAGGTTCTGGTAGACGTTGCGCATCGTTGCCCGGCTGATCTCGACCGCCGACACGACCCCGCGCAGGCTGCCGCTGATGAGCGTCACGTCGGACGCCTCGATCGCGACGTCGGTGCCGGTCCCGATCGCGAAGCCAACGTCGGCCTGGGCGAGCGCCGGGGCATCGTTGATGCCGTCGCCGACCATGGCGACACTCCGGCCCTCGAGCTGGAGCTTCCGGACCTCGTGCGCCTTGTCCTGCGGCAGGACCTCGGCCACCACCCGGTCGATGCCCACCGTCCGGGCGATCGCGTCGGCCGTCCGCCGGTTGTCGCCCGTGATCATCACGACCTGGAGGCCGAGCTTCCGGAGGGCGGCGATCGAGGCGGCCGAGTCCGGCTTCACCGGATCGGCGATGGCGATCACACCCGCAGCTCGCTCGCCGATCGCGACGTACACGGGGGTCTTGCCGTCGTCGGCCAGCCGCGCCGCGGCATCGTCGAGGGCGCCGGGATCGATCCCCGCCGCTTCGAGGAAGGCGCGCTTGCCGACGCGGATCGGGCGCGATCCGAAGCTGACGCGGATCCCGTGTCCGGGCACGGCCTCGAAGTCCGAGACCCCGATTCGCGTGACCCCGCGCTCCGCGGCGCTGTCCAGGATCGCCCCCGCCAGCGGGTGCTCCGAGTCGCGCTCGGCCGCGGCCGCGAGGGACAGGACGGTGTCCTTGTCGACGCCCTCGGCCGGCACGATGTCGGTGACGGCCGGCTTGCCGACCGTGATCGTGCCGGTCTTGTCGAGCACGATCGTGTCGAGCCTCTTGGCGGCCTGGAGGGCGTCGCCCGAGCGGATGAGGATGCCGTGGGTCGCCGCCAGCCCGGTGCCGGTCGTGAGCGCCATCGGCGTGGCCATGCCGAGCGCGCACGGGCAGGCGATGATGAGCGTGGTGACGGCCACGATCGTGGCGTAGGCAAAGGCCGGAGTCGGTCCGAAGTCGTACCAGAGGACGAAGCCCAGGATCGAGGCGATGACGACCGCTGGCGTGAAGTAGCCGGCCACCACGTCCACGATCCGCTGGATCGGGACCTTGGACGCCTGGGCGTCGCCGACCATCCGGACGATCGTGGCCAGGGCCGTGTCCGCCCCGACCTTCGTGGCCCGGAACCGCAGGCTGCCGGTCGTGTTCATCGTGGCCCCGATGACCTCGTCGCCCGGGCTCTTCCCGACCGGCATCGACTCGCCGGTGATCATCGACTCGTCGACGGCCGACGCGCCCTCGAGCACGATCCCGTCGACCGGGACCTTTGCGCCCGGCCGGACGACGACCACGTCGTCGACGACGACCTGCTCCACGGGGACCTCGATCTCCTGGCCGCCGCGGAGGACGCGGGCGGTCTTGGGTGCCAGCGCGATGAGCTTCTCGATCGCCTCCGACGTCTTGCCGCGCGCCTTGACCTCCATGGCCATGCCGAGGACGACCAGGGCGGTCACGACGACCGCCACGTCGTAGTAGACGTCGACCATGTCGGCGGTCGGGAAGAGCGCCGGCAGCAGCAGCGCCGCGCCCGAGTAGAGCCAGGCCGCGCCGGTGCCGATGGCGATCAGCGTGTGCATGTTCGCCGAGCGGTGCCTGAGGCCCTGCCAGGCGCCGGTGAAGAACTGGTTGCCGGAGTAGGCCAGGACCGCCAGCGCGGCGATGCCCATGACGGCCCAGAGAGCCTTCAGCTGCGCGCTGCCCCGGGGGAAGATGTCCCCCACGAACGGAACGACCGAGGGGTAGGAGAGGAGGACGACGGGGACGGCGACGACCGCGGCAAACCTGAACTTGCGCATCAGGGTCCGGTACTCGGCGAGGCGGTCGTCGGCGGGCGATCCCGTTCGGGTCGTCTCCGTCTGCGGCGGAGGGGTCGCTCCGCAGCAGTCGTTGGTGGCGCTGCTAGCAGCAGCCACGGGAGGGGTGCTGGCCATGGTCCTGTCTTCCGTTCTCCGTAAGGTGCTCACTGGCTCGCGATCCGAGCCCGTGCCCGAGGCTGGCGGGTCAGCCTGAGCGTCGGATGAGCCCGACCTGAGATCTGCTGGCGGCCGAGGTGCATCAGGGTCCGACGGGTGCGGCCCGCGGCCGCCGAGGCCCGACGGTCGCGGACAAAGCCCTTCGCCTGCGTTGGGCCGAAGGTCACTTCGGCGACAGGACGGCAGCAGCGGACGTCCCGCAGGACCGCGGATCCTCAGGGCCCGAACGGACGGGGATCGGCAGGGATATCGAGGTGCCGCTGCAGCCGGGAGAACGGCTCGTTGATGTACGCGACCTCCTCGTCGGCTCGGCGGTAGCGCTCGGACCCCGGCAGCGCGATCCGCCGCGCGGCCATCGCCGCCCGGATGCGCGTGTGGAGGGTCTGGAGCGCCGTCGGGAGCTGGGTCCGCGCGGGGCGTTCAGGGGCGGGCCGGCATGCCGGCTGCGGCAGCTCGCCGGCGCGCGTCGTTGGGGTGTGGGTGTTCAGTGCGCCGGTCGCACGGGAGTTCGCCATGCAGCCCATTCGACCCGGGCTGGCTGAGACGCGAATGAGCCGCGCCCAAGACCGACCTGAGAGGCGGGCGGGGAATGACCGGGTTGTCCAACAGGGCCCGGCCCGTCGTGCTGTGGGCGGCGCGCCGCCGTCCGGGTGGCGCCCCGCGATCCAGGTTCAGAGACCCCGTGAACGTGTCGTCATCGCTCCGCAAGGTGAATCGTGACTGAGAGGCGGATAAGAGGACGATCAGGAATGCCTCTCAAGGCCGTTTTCGGGATACGCCGCCCAGAGGTGCGGTGCCTGACCGCTACGGGACGATGACCTTCGCAACTGCCAGCACCTCGGCCGACCTCACGAGACTGGATGCAGAGAGACCTACGCCGGCGCGGGTGTTGCGGCCGGCGGTCTCGATCGACTCAGTCGGAGGCATGTGATGGAAATGGATGCCGTCTCCAGGGCCCGTGAACGCGGGCTTGTGATCTTGCGCGTGGTGATCGGCCTGGGGTTCCTGTACGCGGGTCTCGAGAAGCTGCTCGACCTCAGCGGGACGGGAGCCTTCTCGGCCGCTGGCTTCCTGGCCCACGCGACGGCCGGCACCGTCCCCAACATGGTCGGCCACGACGCGGCGACCATGGTCCACAACCCCACCCACCAGTTCTGGGTCGACCTCGCGGGGAACGCGACCGCGGTGGGGATCATCAACGTCCTCGTGGTCTCGGGCGAGATCGCGATCGGCGCCGCCCTCGTCCTGGGGATCGCGACCCGCCTGGCGGGCTCGCTCGGCGCGGTGATGATGTTCCTGTTCTGGCTCGCCAACTGGAGCTTCGCCAACGGGATCATCAACGAGCAGTTCGTCTACGGCCTGCTCGCCGGCGTCGTCGCGTACGCATCCGCCGGCCGAGTGTTCGGAATCGACGCCGTCCTCGAGAAGACCGAGCTCGTCAAGCGAGCGCCCGCGCTGAGGCTCGTGCTCGGCTGACCCGGGGCGCGTCCTCCCCTGACCGCCGGCGGCGCAAAGCGGCTGGCGGTCAGGGGCCACGCCGTTGACGGCCTGCGCAGGGCCGTCTGGCCGTTCCCGCCGGCCCTCCTCCTGGCGGGGGTGACGGGGCTCAGGGTCGGCGCGGGTCTTGTTTGTCCAGCCGGCAGCGGCCGGAGGCGCCGAGCGTCTGAATCCGCTGAGGCGCTGTACGGCCCTCGCGCGGGCCGGCGCCCGCCGCGACACTGCCCTCGACCACGGGGCAGCCGCCCCCCCGAGGCCGACGCAGGCCGGTTCCCACGGGCTGTCGTGCTGCCGGCCACGACGAGCATCGCGGCCGCCCCGGGATCTTGGCGTGTGCTCAGCCGGGCCTCAGCCTGCGCTCAGGTCCCTGGATGACCATCGCGTTGGCCATCCCGGAGATCTACTACGGCGCTGTCGTTGACGACAAGGTGTCGTTGACGACAATGAAGCTCCCGAATGACTGGTAGAGGAGCAGGCAGGCCATGACGAGCGGTGTCTACGAAGCGGGAGGCCTGCTGCGCGCGAGCAGCGCGGCGGGCCTTGAGGACTTCCTCCGCCGGCAGCGCGGAGTCCTCGACGCCGACGCGAACCCCGTCTCGCAGACGGTCACGGTGCAGTACGACGAGTCCGTCCTATCCGGCGACGCAGTCCGCGGGCTGATCGAGCGCTTCGGCTGCTCGTGCGGTGGCGAGATGGTCCCCTGCCGCATCTGCCGGGACGAGCAGCCGGCCGTCATGGGCAGCGCCATTCCGGGCGGCCACGTCCACCCGCGCGCCGAGGAACACGCAGGACACGCCATGGCCGGAACCGGGATGCCGGCTGCGTCGGCTGCCGATCACGCGATGGCGATGTCGGCCGCTCCGTCGGCCGACCACGCCGGCCACGCGATGGCGGGGCACGGCGAGGCGGCAGTCGGCGAGATGGCCCAGACAGCCCACGCGATGGGCCACGGCGCCGGGATGTCGATGGACGACATGGTCCGCGACATGCGCAACCGCTTCCTCGTCGCGCTCATCCTTGCGTTCCCGGTCACCGCGTACTCGCCGCTGGTGACCAATCTCGTGGGCGCACCCCTGGCGACGCCATTCGGGGTCGATCCCAAGCTGGTGATGTTCGTCTTCACCACGCCGGCGGTCCTGTGGAGCGGCCAGATCTTCTTCGTCGGTGCCTGGCGGGCGCTTCGGAACCGGACCCTCGACATGTCGGTGCTGGTGGCGCTCTCGGTCGGCAGCGCCTACGTCTTCAGCCTGGCCGGCACGTTCCTCTACGCCGGCGACGTCTTCTACGAGGCCTCGATCGACCTGCTCGTGTTCGTCCTCCTCGGCCACTGGTTCGAGATGCGGGCCCGATCGGGGGCATCGAACGCGATCCGGGCGCTGCTCGACCTCGCGCCGCCGATGGCGACCGTCATCCGGGACGGCGAGCCGGTCGAGGTCCCGACCTCCGAGGTCGCGGTCGATGACGTGGTCCTCATCCGGCCGGGCGACAAGATCCCGGTCGACGGGATCGTGATGGACGGCGCCTCGAGCGTCGACGAGTCGATGCTCACTGGCGAGAGCGTGCCGGTCGAGAAGGCGGTCGGGGCGACCGTCACCGGCGCCTCGATCAACAAGACCGGCACGTTCCGATTCCGTGCGACGAAGGTCGGCGCGGACACGGCCCTGGCCCAGATCGTCAGGCTCGTCCAGCTCGCCCAGAACTCCAAGGCGCCGGGCCAGCGGCTGGCGGACCGGGCCGCCCAGTGGCTCGTCGCCGCGGCGGTGGTGCTCGGCCTGCTGACGTTCTTCGGCTGGCTGACGATCGGCGGCGCGAGCTTCGTGTTCGCGCTGACGCTTGCGATCACGGTCGTCGTCATCGCCTGCCCCGACGCCCTCGGCCTGGCCACGCCGACCGCGATCATGGTGGGGACCGGCCTGGGAGCCCTCAACGGCATCCTGTTCAAGAACGCGACCGCGCTCGAGCAGGCCTCGAAGGTCGGCGCGGTGATCTTCGACAAGACCGGCACCCTCACCGTCGGCCAGCCGCGCGTCGTCGATCTCGTCGCGAGCGCGAACCCGGTCGGCGAGGACGAGCTCCTCCGCCTCGCGGCCTCGGCCGAGGCCTCGAGCGAGCACCCGCTCGGCGCGGCGGTCGTCGACGCCGCCCGGGAGCGCGGCCTGGCGCTGACCGATGCCGCCGACTTCCGGGCGATCCCGGGCCACGGCCTCGAGGCCCGCGTCGACGGCCGGGCCGTCCTCGTCGGCAACGCCAAGCTGATGCGCGATCGGGAGATGCCGTTCGACGCCCTGGCATCACGAGCCGCCGACCTCGAGGGGTCCGGGCGGACGGTCGTGCGGGTCGCCATCGACGACGAGGCGGCTGGCCTGATCGCGATCGCGGATGCGGTGCGCCCGGGCGCGAAAGAGGCGATCGGCCGGCTGCACAACCTCGGCATCGAGGTCGCCATGCTGACGGGCGACAACCGCGCGACGGCCGAACGGATCGCCACCGAGCTCGGCCTCGACACGGTGTTTGCCGAGGTCCTGCCCGGCCAGAAGGCCGACAAGGTCAGGGAGCTCCAGGCGGCCGGCAAGCTCGCGGCCATGGTCGGTGACGGGATCAACGACGCGCCGGCGCTCGCCCAGGCCGACGTCGGGATCGCGATCGGCGCGGGCGCCGACGTGGCGGTCGAGACGGCCGACGTCGTGCTGATGAAGAGCGACCCGCTCGACGTCCTGGGCGCGATCGCGCTGTCGCGCGCGACGGTCCGGAAGATGCGCCAGAACCTGTTCTGGGCGGTCGGCTACAACACCGTCGCCTTCCCGATCGCGATGGGCCTCCTCTACCCCTCGATCGGGCTGCTCCTGAGCCCGGAGATTGCCGCCATCAGCATGGCCGGCAGCTCGCTCCTGGTGGCCGTCAACGCCCTGCTCCTGAAGCGCACCAAGCTCGAGGGGATCCGCCGCTATGGCGCGGCGTGAGCGCGCTCGGGGCCGCGCCCACCCCGGGCCGCCCTACAAGAGAGTCTCGAAACGCCGGCCGACGGCCGCCGCATCGGGCCAAGAACCACCCCCAAGATAAGGAGGCACACCTGCCATGGCTGACACCGTCAAGGACCCGGTCTGCGGCATGGACATCCGCATCGAGGATGCGGCCGCAACCGAGGTCCACGAGGGGCGAACCTTCCACTTCTGCAGCAAGGGCTGCCACCAGGCCTTCGTCGGCGACCCCCATCGTTACGGCCACCCGGGCACAGAGCACGGCGGCCACGAAGGCCACGGCCACCACTGATCCCGAGCCCGCGGGCGCGGAGGCTCATCGCCCGAGCGCCCGCACGCTTCCGCTGCAGTGGCGGCATCACACGCGGCGGCGTGTGATGCCCACCCGCCCTCGGCACTCCGCCCCGGTCACGTCCTCCGGGTTCGCCGCCCTTGCGGACCCGCCGCCGGACCCGCGGCGGCCTCGCGACCCGTCCGCGGGACGACGTCGTCGCCTGAGCACGATCAGCCGGGGTCGGCGGGGGCCGTCGAGCGCGCCCCCTAGGTGTGCTGAGCGAAGACGTCGTTGACAAGTGAGAGCCCCGCGGCTCGCGAAGTGACACGAGCGCGACGCCTCCGAGGAGCGCTGCGGCCCCGGCGAGCTCGGCAGGCTCGAGCCGATTGCCGGCGAGGATCCCAGAGACGACGCCGACCACCGGGACCAGGAAAAGCGACGTCCCCAGCGCCGTGAGCGAGGCGCGGCCCAGCAGCCAGAACCAGACCGCGTAGGCGAGGCCCGTGCCGAGGACGCCCAGGACGAGCAGCGAGGCGATGGTTGCCGGCGGCCAGGACACGTTGCCCCACGGCTCCAGCCTCGCGCTCGCCGAGACGAGCATCAGCCCGCCAAGCAGGAGCTGGGCGCTCGCCGTCGCCGGCACGTCGATGGTCGAGCCCAGCCGACGCATGACCACCGTGCCCGCGGCCGGCGCTGCAGCTGCCAGGAGCGACAGGGCGACGCCATCGATGCTAGTCGAGCCTGAAGCCGTCGACGCCACCAGCACCAGGCCGGCCATGGCAACGCACAACCCGATGAGAGTTCGGGCCGGCGCCCGCTCGCCGAACAGGGCCCAGCCTGCGGCCGAGAGGAGGACTGGCTGGCTGCCGGACAGGGTTGACGCGACAGCCGCCACTGACTGCCCGGCGGCGAGGTACATGGCCTCGAACGCCAGCGCCACGTTCGTCGCCGCCAGCGTCGCGACGGTCCGCAGCGGGGGCACGCCGCACGGCCGGCCAAACCGGTCGGCATGTCGTGCGCTCGGCCGACCGCGCCGCGCACTCCACCGGGTCAGCGCGATCCACACGCCCAGGACCGCCCCGCCGATCAGGGCCCGCAGCCCTGCGAGGAGGAGGGGCGTCACGCTGGGCAGGGACGCCTGGATGAGCACATAGCAGAGTCCCCAGATGGCCGCCACGAGGGCGGCCAGGCCGGACGGCAGCCAGCTCATGCGCCGAGGCGGCCGCGCCGGGCGAGCCGTCGGCTCCCACTCTGCAGCGGCACTTGGGGTCATGGCGTGCTGAGCGACGCCCAACGTGGAGCCCAGGCGCACGTATCGGCCCTTCACGCGTGCAGCATCGGTCCGTGGCCTGAGGGACAGGTGAGCTACGCCTGAGAGGCCGGGGTTGCGCACGGCCATGGCTCCCCCGTTCTCAGCAGGACCTCAGCGCGGGTTCACCGCCGGCTAACTCGAACGAGCGACGCTCTCAACCGTGGATGACCCCGGGCGGCTGTCCGGTCGTCATCAACGACAGCACCGCAGGAGGCAGCACACATGAACCGCCTGCCGTTCGCGCCACTCGCGGCGGCACTCGTCGCCGTCGGCGAGGTCGCCTACCTCGTCTGCCTCGCGGCCGGGGCCATCTGGCCCGACGTGTTCGGCATGTGGCGGTCCTTCCCGACGCTCTTCCCGGGCTTCACCTGGCTCGATCCGGTCAGCTTCGTGCTGGGCCTCGTCGAGATGGCCCTGTACGGCCTCGCCGCGGCCGCGGCCGCGGCCGCCGCCTGGAACTTCGTCGTCGACCGCTCGGCTAGGGCCGCCTGACGCCCATGTCGCAGCCCAGGGTCGCCGTCATCGGAGCCGGACCGGCCGGCAGCACCGCCGCCCGGCTCCTCGCCGAGCGCGGCGCCGACGTGACCCTCTTCGAGGCCCGCCGCCTGCCGCGCCCCAAGCTGTGCGGCGGCGGCCTGACCCCGAAGGCCCAGCGGCTCGTCCCGCGAGAGGCGCTCGAGGTGGTCGAGCGCCGCGTCGAGCGGGTGGAGCTCCGGGCGCCACACCTCGGCTCGTTCCGCATCGAGGCGCCCGCCGCGACGATCGCGATGGTCGAACGGACACGGTTCGACCTCACCCTGGTCGAGGCCGCGGCGCGCGCGGGGGCCGAGGTCCGCGACGCGACCCCGGTCCTCGACATCGTCGAAGACGAGACCGGCGTGGCGATCCGCACCGCGGGCGGGCGGTTCGCGGCGGATGTCGCGGTCGTGGCCGACGGCGAACCGAGCGCCCTGTCCCGCCGGCTGGGCCTCGGTGGCACGCCGCACCGCCTGGCCCTGGCGCTCGAGGTCGACCTGCCGTTCTCCTCGGTGGTCGCGCCCGAGACGGCCGTGCTGGCCTTCGGCCTGCGGGGCGGCTACGGCTGGTACTTCCCGAAGGGCGACCACGCCAACGTCGGCGTAGGCTCGTACCGCGCCTCCGAGCACCGCCGGCTGCGAGGCGATCTGGCGCGCTTCGCCCGCGATCTCGGCCTCGACCCGAGCGCGGGGCACGTGCGCGGGCACTGGATCCCCCAGGGGCTCCGCACAGGGCCGCTCGCCTCGGACCGGGTCGTCCTGGCGGGCGACGCGGCCGCGACGGCCGATGCCCTGTTCGGCGAGGGCATCTCGTACGCGCTCCTGTCCGGCGTCGCCGCCGCCCAGGTCATCGGCGACTGGGCCGACGGCGCCATCGGCTCGCTACAGGACCACGACCGCCGCCTGCGCGGCGTGCTCGGCCCTGCGCTCGACCGCCTGGGCGCGATCGCGCTCGTGGCCGAGGGGTCGATCAGCGTTGCGCTGCTCGGCGTACGCCTGAGCCACACGGTGCGCGAGCGGGCGATCGACGCCATCGCCGGGCGGTCGGCGCCGTTCGCGATCGACGGCCGGTGCGAGCTCGCCTGCGCCTGCGGGCTGCATGCCGCCGAGCTCGCGCCGCGGGCGCTGTTCGTCGAGCCGGCGGGCTGCGATCGCTGCGCATGGTGCCTGGCGGCGTGCGCGGCCTGACGCCTCGGCGGCGCGCCGGACCAGCTCCCGACCGTGTCGGCCAGCTGATCCGAGCCGACGCGGAGGTCCCGCGCCGGACGGAAGCAGGCGGGCGGTGCCGAATGGGACCGGAAGTCTCATCCGCGGCTCACTCTGGATTCATCAGCCGCGGCCAGCCTCGGTTCATGATCAGCATCGCTGGTGGACGCTGAAACCGATGGGCTCGATTCGCGCCGCCATGAGCGCAAGCGCCTCGTCGGCCTGGGTGCGGGCGGGATGACGCCCCGTGCAGCAACCGGGGCGACGGGTGGGACCGGATCGGGCGACCCCACGCGCTCGAGCACCGCCAGGGGAGGAGGCTCATGACGCGGCAGCGCCGACCGGTCCGGGGGTTCCGCGCCCACGTCCCGGTCAGCACCGACGCGCGGACGAGTGACCGCCGGTACGAGCGCCTGCTCGAGGCCCACCCGGGCATCTACCGGGCGGTGACCGCCAGAGAGGGGCGCCTGCTCATCATCGACTACGACCCGCTCGTGGTCGGGGTCGCCGACCTCGCCGCGATCGTCAGGCTCGGCGGAGTCCCGGTCGCGCCCGGTGACGGCTGACCCCATGGGCGATCGCGATCGGGTATGGCCCGGACAACAACTACACGCCTGTCGTAACATCGGGGAACCCTCGCGCACCACACGGTGATAGGAGCCCGGACCGCAGCGCGCGGGGCTTGTGGCTCAGGAGGACCACGCCGCATGGACGAGCCGCCCCGCCGGTTGATCGCCACGGCAGACTCCGGGCGCGACGCCCGAGCCGAGCCGATCGTCGTCCCCAACACGCTGTGGTCCACGGTCCGGCCGGGCGCCTACCAGGGCACCGCGCCCGCCTCCACGCACCTCCGCGAGCTCGAGGGCTCGGACCTCGTGCTGGCGGACACGGCACGCTGGGGCCAGCTGGACGTGATCCCGACCAAGGCCGACATCCTGATCGACCTGATCCGCATGAACAGCCTCTGGCCGCTGCTGTCGGGCCTCGCCTGCTGCGCGATCGAGATGATGTCGGCGGCCTGCAGCTGCAACGATATGGACCGCTGGGGCATGTTCCCGTTCCGCGCCAGCCCGCGACAGGCCGACGTCCTGATCGTGGCCGGCACCCTGACGACCAAGATGGCCGGCCCGCTCGTCCGCCTGTGGGAGCAGATGCCCGAGCCGAAGTGGTGCGTGGCCATGGGCGACTGCACCTGCTCGGGCGGCCGCTACAAGCGCTCCTACTCCACGATCCAGGGCATCGACCGGCTCCTGCCGGTCGACGTCTACGTCCCTGGCTGCCCGCCCCGGCCGGAGGGCCTGACCTACGGGATGATGAAGCTCGGCCAGCTGGTCAAGGAGCGGCGCGGCCACTGGCCCGAGCGGGCGATCGGGCCCACGGTGCCTGACGGGACCTGAACAGCCGCTGCGTCGCCCCCTCGTCCCGCCTGCGGCGTTTCCAGCCCCGGCGCGGCTACCCGGTCCGTGCGGGCGCGGCGCGCCGCCACGAGAACGGCCGCGACTCCGCGCGGAGGCGTAGCAGCCCCTGCCGCGCCACCACGTAGGCCACGATCGTCGCCGCGAACACCAGACCCGACCCGTATGCGACGCGGCCGAGCACCACGGCGGTCGAGACCGCGGCGAGGGCGGCCCCGGTCAGCGACTCGAGCAGCTGCGTGGGGACCCGGCGGGCGGCGACGCGCCGGTCGGAGGACCAGATCCCCCAGCCGGCCGTCGTTCGCCCGGCGCAGCAGCCGGTGAAGAAGCAGCCGACCCGCCCGATCGCGACGGCGACGAACAGG
>JAJYGO010000058.1 GCA_021785115.1 Chloroflexota bacterium
CCGCCGCGGCCGCCGTGCTCGAGCATCTGCCCCCCGATCGGCGCGCGGCGATCGCGGTGACCACGCCTGCGCAGGCCGCGGACGTCCTGCGGCCCTACCTGGACGCGGGCTTCGGCGGCTTCATCTTCCGCAACCCGGTGCTCGCCACGCCCGAGGCGATCGGCCTCGCCGGCGAGCTGATCCGCCTGCTGTCCTGACGACGTCGCCGGCGGTGGCACCGCCGGTGGCCCACGACCAACCGGGAGGGTCCATGCGCACGCTGCTCCTCTGGATGGCCCGCAATCCCTGGCTCAAGGACCGGATCCCGCGCCTCCGGTTCGCGCGGCGTGCCGTGCGACGCTTCATGCCCGGAGAGGACGCGGAGGCCGCCCTGCAGGCGGCTGCCCGCTTCCGTGACGAGGGGATGGGGACCCTCTTCACGCGTCTCGGGGAGAACCTGGACGAGATCGCCCAGGCCGGAGCGGTGACGGATCACTACCTCTGGATGCTGGACGCCCTGCGCGACCGGGGCATCCCGGGCGAGATCTCCGTGAAGCTCACGCAGCTCGGCTTCGACCTCGACCCGGAGCAGACCCATCGCAACATGGAGCGGCTGGTGGCGCGGGCCGCGCAGGACGGCGGCACCGTGTGGATCGACATGGAGGGCAGCGACTACACCGAGCGAACGGTGGCCCTCTACGAGCGACTCCGGGTGGCGCACCCCAACGTGGGGATCTGCCTGCAGGCTTACCTGCGGCGCACGGCCGCCGACGTGCAGCGACTGCTGCCGCTGGACCCCGCGATCCGGCTGGTGAAGGGCGCCTACGACGAGCCCGCTGCCATCGCCTACCGGGCTCGCCGCCAGGTGGACGCCAACTATGCGGCCGTCGGGGTGGCCATGCTGGAGGCCGCGGCGCAGGGGCGCCGGGTCCGGATCGGGTTCGGGACGCACGACGTGGCCCTGGTCGAGCAGCTGGCGGGGCACGCCGCCGCGCTCGGCCTGCCCCGCACGGCGTTCGAGGTGCAGATGCTCTACGGGATCCGGATGGACCAGCAGCGCCGCCTGGCGCACGAGGGCTACACGGTCCGCGACCTGGTCGCCTACGGCACCGCGTGGTACCCGTGGTACATGCGGCGGCTGGCGGAGCGCCCCGCGAACGTTCTTTTCGCGCTGAGGCAGATCGTGGGGTAGCCGGGCCTACCGGCGGCCGGCCGTGTCGGCGTCACCTGCCTCGGCCGCGGCGCGCTCGACCGCCAGCCGCGCGAGGGCCCAGTCCTGCGCGGCGATCCCCACCGACTTGAAGACCGAACGGCCGGCCGGCCGTTCCCCACCCGCTGCCAGCAGCGCCCCGAGCTCCACCAGCCGCTCCCGCGCAAGGCGGCCGGCGTGGATCGCCCGGAGCAGGTCGCCGGCCTCGGCCATCGCGGCACCCAGCTGGTCGACGGCGACGACCGAGGCGGTGGCGAGCAGGTCCCCGGGCAGCTCGCACATCGCCGGCGTGTAGGCCCCCACCGCGTTCACGTGGACGTCCGCCGCGAGGTCCCCGGCCTCGAAGAGCGGCGCCCGGGCGGTGGTGGCGGTGCAGATCACGTCGGCTGCCGCGACCGCCTCGCGGACGCCGGTGGCGATGACCCGGATCGCCGGCAGCTCGCCCTGCAGCCTCGCCGCGAGGGTGACCGCGTGCGCGGGATCGCGCGAGGCCACGCGCACCTCGCCGATCCGCCGGACGGCGCAGACCGCGCGCACCTGGTCGGGTGCCTGCCCGCCGGCCCCGATCATCGCGAGGACCCGCGCGTGCAGTGGCGCGAGCAGCTCCGTGGCAACCCCGGACGCGGCCCCCGTCCTCAGGGCCGTCAGGGCGGTCCCGTCGATGACCGCGGCCGGCGCACCGGTGGCCCCGTCGAACCAGACGACCACCGCCTGTACAACCGGATGGGGTCCGCCGGCGTTCCCGGGCCGGACGGTGACCGCCTTCAGGACCGTCCCGCCCTCTCGATCGGCGGCGAGCATGGCCAGGGCACGCCCACCCTCCAGGGCGAGCCTGGTCGGCTGCTCGATCGCCCCTGCCGAGGCCGCTAGGAACGCCTCGCGGACCGCGCCGATCGCGGCCGGCACCGGCACGAGCCGGCGCAGCCGCTCCGCGGAGATCCAGGGGACCGCGGCGTCGTGCTCTGACATCAATCCGAAGAGACGACCGCGCGTGGAGTGGCGCCCCCTGCCGTTCCGGCGCCCCAGATGTCGCCCACGGTGAATCCGGCCGGGAACGGGTCCTCGGGATCGAGCACGTACGTGGCGAACCCGGTGATCCAGGCGGTGCCGCCGATCGTGGGCACCACCGCGGGCCGCGCGCCGACGGTCGTCTCCCGGATCAGCCGTCCCGTGAACACCGTCCCGAGGATCCCCTCATGGCGGAAGTCCCGTCCCAGCGGCAGGAGGCCCCGAGCGTGGAGCGTCGCCATCCTGGCGCAGGTGCCGGTCCCGCAGGGCGAACGGTCCAGCGCGCCGGTCCAGGTCGACGGGCGGTCCCAGTCGAGCTCGCCGGTGGACACCACCACCGTGTTGCGGAGATCGGCGTGGGGTCCACTCGGCGGACCCGACAGGAGCGCGATGGTGGGGCCCACGATCTCCGGGTTCTCGGGGTGGGCGCATGGCAGCTGCTCGCGGGTGGCCGCCTTCACCATCTCGCCGACCCGCACCAGGTCGCGCGCCTCGTCCGGCGTCAGTCGCAGGCCGAGCGCGGCCGCGTCGGCGATCGCGTAGATCATGCCGCCGTACGCGACGTCCACCCTGACCGTGCCGAGGCCGGGGACCTCCACCGGCGCGTCCAGTGCGAAGACGAAGGACGGCACATTCTCGAAGGTGATGCGCCGGGCCTTGCCGTCCACCACGTCGGCACGGATCGCGACCAGGCCCGCCGGCGATTCGAGGAGGAAGTCCGTCACCGGCTCCCGGACCGGCACCATGCCGGTCTCGATGAGGACCGTCGCCACGCAGATGGTGTTGGTGCCGGACATGGGCGGGTACTCGACCTGCTCCATGATGATGTACCCGGCCGCCGCGCGCGGATCCGTGGGCGGCAGCACCAGGTTGCAGTTGGCCGCCGGGTAGCCTCGCGGCTCGCGCAGCATCCGCAGGCGGATCTCGTCGTGTCGCGCAGCGAACGCCTGCATCTTCTCGAACATGGTGGCCCCCGGCACGTCCAGCACACCGCCGATGATCACCCTGCCGGGCTCGCCGGCCGCGTGCGCGTCCACCGCCACGATCCCGCTGGAGAAGCGCACGGCATCTCCTCCCTCCGGCGCGGCACGGCGCCGGACGTGCCCATCGGCGGTCCCGGGCCGCACGATCGGGCCGGAATCGTACCGCCTCGCGGCGCGGCGGTCGGCGGGTGTCCGGCACCCGGGACCAGCCGGGTCGGCGGTCAGCGGCGGCGGAAGCGTCCGGGTCGCCGCTCGTCCGCCAGCGCCGTCGCGGTGCGCGCCGGGGTCGAGAGCAGACGCTCGATCTCCCTGCCGTACCGGCGCCCGATGGGCGTCCGTGCGAACCACTCGAGGAAGTCCGGGTCGTGACGGGCGATCTGGGGGAGCGACCATCCGGCGTACCGGCCGAAGTCGAGGACGCTCCCCGACGCGGCGCCCGCAGGTGCGGCAGGCTGCGCCTGCCACGACTCGGCCGGGCGCTGGCGAGCCGCGGAGGGCTGCGCTTCGGGGCCGCGCGAGCGGTCGTACTCCGCGCGCGCCTGCGGGTCGCGCAGCACCGTCCAGGCATTGTTCAGCGCGGTCATCCGCTCGTCCGACCCACCCGCGACGTCCGGGTGGTACTTGCGGGCGAGCGCCCGGTACGCGGCCTGGATCACGTCCGGTTCGGCGCGCGGATCCACCTGGAGGATGGCGTAGTAATCGGAGATCCCGAACATCACCGGGAGACTACCGACTGCGGGACGCCGGGAAAGGGCCCAGAAGGTACCAGCCGGTACCAGCGCACGGGCAGGTGGTGCCTCAGCGGCCGGCCTTGAACGGGTAGACCACCCACGCGTCGGTCTCGACGACGCAGTGGTCGGGGACCGACGGGACGCGGGAGTGGGTGGGCTTGTAGTGGAGCACCGCCGTCGTCGGGTGACCGCCCGCGATCCGCACCCGGTCGATGACGGCCTGGATCGTGGTGCCCGTGTCCCAGACCTCGTCCACGATCAGCACGCGCCGGCCGCGCAGGAGCGGGTCGGAGGGGAACTGCAGGAAAGTCGGACGATCTGCAGGCTGGCCGGCGTCGTCGTAGAAGGCGACGGCGGCCACCACGATGTTGCGGAGGCCGAGGCGGTACGCGAGCATGCCGGCCGGCACCAGCGCGCCGCGGGTGATCGCAAGCAGCACGTCGTATTCGCCCCCAACCCGCTCGGCGAGCTGCTCCACGAGCCGGTCGAGCTGGGCCCACGAGACGACGAGTTTCTCGGACGGAGCCATGCGCCCCGAGGATACACGGCCGGGGCCCGCGGCAGCGATCAGGGCAGGCCCGCTCCCCCGGTGGCGGCCTCGAACCCCGCAATGAGGGCCAGCAGGAGGAGGGCGATGCCGGTCAGGCGCCGGACGGGCGTCAACGGCAGATGCTCCAGGAGACGGCCGGCGCCCGCCGCCAGCGCGGTGACCGCCCAGAGCGCCGCGATGGCACCGGCCGCCACCTCGAGCGGTGCGTGGTAGCGAACGGCCAGAGCGGCGGTGAGGACCTGGGTCAGGTCCCCCCATTCAGCCAGGAAGATCACGACGAAGGCCCCCGCCAGGGAGCGCCGCGCCCCCATGCGCATGGACTCCCGCTCCCCTTCGGCCTCCTCGGCCTCCGCGCTGTCGCGCAGGGCCAGGAACGCGGCGCCCAGGAACAGCACGGCCACAACCCCCTCCAGCACCCGGTGCGGGAGGAGCGCCACGAGCGTCGTGCCGATCGAGACCGCGATGATCACGTGAACCGCGAAGGCGAGCGCCGCCCCGCCCCACACCGCGGCCGGGCGACCGCGCGTCGCCATCACGAGCGACGCGAACATCGACTTGTCGGGCAGCTCGGCCGCGAAGATCACGGGAAATACCGCCGCCGCCACGCCCAGTGTCACCAGTCGAGGATAGCGACCTCGCCGGCGCGCGACCGGGCGCCGGCCACCCGCGACAGGGCGTGCCGGTCAGGCACCCGTCCCGGCCGCCCGCGACAGGGCGTGCCGGTCAGGCACCCGTCCCGGCCGCCGAGCGCCGTGCTGGCACGCCGAACAGGTAGAGCGCCCAGCCGAGCGTGTCGCGGCCCCAGGTGAGGTACTCGTGGCGCGCACGGGCGACCCGGTCGACCAGCTCCGGCACGTCAGGGTCCTCCGGGTGCGCCGCCGCGAAACGGGCCGCCGCGCGCCACTGGAGGGTCTCGTAGCGGTCCCACTCCTCGTCGGTGCTGACGAACGCGAGGAGCGGCACCAGCCCCCGTGCCTCCCCTGCGGCGACGTTGCCGGCATGCGTGCCACAGAGCTCGCGGCTCATGCCGGACCAGGCGAGGTAGTCCTCCTCGGGCTCGTGGCGCCAGAACGGCTCGCCGACCAGCACCTGCCCGCCGGGGCGGACGGCGGCGGCCAGCGCATCGAGCGTGCCGTCCAGGCCGCCGAAGATGAAGCTGGCCCCGATGCAGGACGCCAGGTCGAAGGACGCCGGGTCCGGGCGGTAGGCGGCGCCGTCCTGCTCCAGGACCTCGATCTCCGCGAGCGGGACCCGAGCGCCGGCCGCCTCCCGGAACTGCGCCACGACGTACGGCGAGGCATCCACGGCGACCGCCCGGACACCTGTGCCCTGCGCGCCGCCGTACCGTTCCGCCACGCGGAGGAGGAACTCACCCTTGCCCGACCCGAGGTCGAGGATTCGCGGTCGCCTCGGCAGGTCCAGCAGCATGACCAGCTCGTCCAGCCTCGCCACGCTCGTCGGATTGCAGACGACGTGGTCGCGGTGCGTCACGTCGTAGAACTTCCAGATCTCCACGCGAACCTCCCAAGGGGATTCTCCCATGCGGGGGCAGGTCAGCAGCCCCCGTGCGAGGCACGCACCCGGGTTCCCGACCGGAACCCCGGTCCTCCGCCCGGACCGGGTCCGCCCTCCCGGCGGTCGATCGACCGCGGAGTGTCCACCCGCCACCGCCCGGGATCCTCCTCCTGCACGCCCCGAGGCCACGTGTCGAAGGATGCCGCGCGGAACAGCAGGGTCAGGTCGACCGGGCCGATGGCGTTGATGAGCAGCACGGGGATCGCGATGAGCGCGACGAGCGGGAGCGCGCTCACGAGGATGGAGACGATGTCGTTCACGGAGCCTGCCCTGCGGCCGGACGCCCGACCGGCCGCCCTCGCGACGGGATGATCTCCCGACCACAGGCTACGCCCGGCGGGCCGGGTTGGACAGGTGGAAGTCCACGCACATCGGCGCCGCGAGTCCCCCTCGACGCACGGGCCCGTTGCGCATAGCCTTGCGAGCAGGTGGTCGGACGGGGCCGGCACCGGGCGGGAGCACCCCTCTCGGGAGGGACGTGCGGGCGGGGCCGTCAGCGGCAACCCGGCAACTGGGAGGCATGTCCATGCGTCGCATCCTCGTCTCGCTGGCGGTCGGCCTGCTGGCCGGGACCCTGGCGCTGCCCGTGACGACCCGGGCCGCGTCCCCGTCGGGGACCGTGGCGCCCCCTCCCAACCACCGGGACGACACCGCCACCCTGCAGCGGGCGCTGCAGGCGTGCGTGCCGGGTGGCACGGACTGCGTGGTCCACCTGCGTGCCGGGACGTACCTGACCCGGCAGCTCTTCGCCAACGGGTTCCACGGCAGCATCGTCGGCGCCGGGATGGGCGCCACCGTGGTCCAGGCGCTGGCCGGGTACAAGGTCCCCTCGGTCGACCCCTACGCACATGCCCCGGGCGCGCGGAACCCCTACCCCGTGATGCTGTCCTTCGGGGCGGGCAGCTCGGTCGGCGTCTCCGGCCTGACGCTCCGCGTCTCCGGATCCCAGCCGGTTCCCGCCGGGTGGCGCGCCGACGCGGGTGCGGCGAAGGCGACGTGGTTGGACGCCGCCGTGTACGTGCAGGGCAGCGGGACGTTCAGCGGCGTGGCGATCGTGGGCGCCTCCGGGGGCGACATCCCCGGCGGCGAGGGGACGACCGGCGTCAACCTGGACAAGGCCGTGCTCCTCCGTTCGAGTTCGGCGGCAAGCGTCTTCACCATGACCCGCAGCAGGGTCATCGACACCGGGAACGGCTTCGAACTCGACGGCTTCGCCGGTCGCGCCACCATCGGCGGATCGGCCGCGGACGCCAACAGCTTCACGCGATCACCCGGTGGGTACTTCCACGACCTCGACGGAGCCACGGTGCAGGAGTCCTGGAACCGGATCCAGGTCGGGCCGGCCGCGAACAACTGGCAGGGGATCCTGATCGCGAGCGACACCTCGCCCGCGCCCAGCCACGTGGTGATCGAACACAACCAGATCGTGGAGGACGCGTACGACTTCAACGGCGTGGCGGTCACGTACACCGGCCCCGGGACCCAGCCGCCCCTCGACGTGGCCGTGTCCGACAACCTGATGTCGGTCGATCCCGGGCTCGTCGGCTGGGCCGACGGGATCCTCGCCGTGAACACGAACGGCCTCGTGATCTCCGGCAACACGATCGCCCTCCAGGGCGTCGTCTCCGCCGACGGCATCGACCTCCAGGGCGCGAGCGGCACCGTCGTGGTGCACAACACGATCAGCGGGATCGCGGGCGGCCCGTCGCCGACCGGCGGGGCCCAGGGCGCCATCAGCGGCTGGGGGATCGGCGTGTATCCGCCACCCGGCCAGTCCTCCGTCGTCCCGACCGGGACGGTCATCGCCGACAACACGATCACCGGCGTCGCGGGAGCGGCGGGGGCGGGCATCCACGACGTCGGCTCCCAGGGCACCGTCATCGCCGGCAACGCGATCACGCAGGTCGCCGGCGGCGATGGCATCGACGTCGAGCGGACCACGGGCACCACCGTCAGCGGGAACTCGGTCTCGGGATCCGGCGGGGCCGCCGTCGCGCTCTGGAGCAACCTGGCGGGCGGCCCGACCTCGAACGCGACGCTCGTCGCGAACGACGTGTCCGCGTTCACGCCGGCGGCGTTCGCGCTCCTGACCGCGACGGCCGCGCAGCTGTACGTGGATGCCGGCAGCAGCCACGTGGGCGTCGTCTGCGAGTCGACCGGGGACGTGGTCCTCGATCTCGGCACCGCCGACACGCTTACCGGCTGCCGGGGTCTCGGCGCGGCGTTCGCCACGGCGGTGTCCCAGGTCGGCTACGACATCTCGTGGCCGCAGTGCGGCCAGGCATATCCCACGGACGCAGCGTTCAGGATCGTGGGAGTCAACGGCGGTCTCGCGTTCGCGCCCAACCCCTGCGTCGGCAGCGAACTGGCCTGGGCAGGCCCCACGGGTGCCCAGCTCTACGCCAACACCGGCAACCCCGGCCCGCAGCTCTCCAGCCACTGGCCCACCGGGCAGACCACCCCGCAGCCGTGCGACGCCGCGAACCCCGACACCGCGGCGTGCGCCTACGACTACGGATACAACGCCGCGGCCGACTCGTTCCAGGCCGCAGTGACCGCCTATGCAGCGTTGGGCCAGCCGGCGTCGGCGGCAGCCGCGGTGACCTGGTGGCTGGACGTCGAGACCACCAACAGCTGGCGCAGCAACGTCTCGCTGAACGTGGCCAACCTCCAGGGCGCCGTCGACTACCTGACCACGGTGGCGAAGGTGGCAAGCGTCGGCTTCTACTCCTCGGCCGGTCAGTGGCAGCAGATCACGGGCGGTGCCACCGCGTTCGCGGCCTACCCCAGCTGGGTCGCCGGTGCGCCCAACGAGCGCGGCGCCGCCCTGGACTGCGCGGGCCCGGGGTTCACCGGAGGTGGCGTTGCCCTCGCCCAGTTCCCCCTGGGCGGCTTCGACGCCGACCTGCGCTGCCCGGTGCCGGCCGGATCGACGACGGCCCTGCCGTGAGGTGATCGGGTCCGACCCGGGCGGCGGCGATCGGTGCGCGTCGGCGTGACGTAGCCGCCGGTTCGGCGTCCGTGCCGTCGGGTACGCTGTGCGTCGCAACGCGCGAACCGTCGGGGGACCCGAATCATGCCCGCCTGCCCATCCTGCAGTGCCGAGAATCCGCCCGGCAGCAGGTTCTGCAACCACTGCGGTGCTCGCCTCAGTGCGCAGTGCCCGGCGTGCGGTGCATCGAACGTTCCTGACGCCGTGTTCTGCAACCAGTGCGGCACGCGGCTTGCCCCGTCGGCGGCTTCCGCGCCGGTCGGCGGCGCCGCCCCCTCCCCTGCCGCCGCGACGGCCGAACGGCGCCTCGTCTCGGTCCTGTTCGCCGACCTCGTCGGGTTCACCACCCTCGCGGAGGGACGCGACCCGGAGGAGACGCGCGAACTCCTCTCCCGCTACTTCGAGCTCGCCCGCGAGATCGTCGAGCGCTACGCCGGCACCATCGAGAAGTTCATCGGCGATGCGGTGATGGCCGTGTGGGGAGCGCCGTCGGCGCAGGAGGACGATGCCGAGCGCGCCGTTCGCGCGGCCCTGGACCTGGTCGGGGCGGTCGGGCGCCTGGGGCCCGGCATCGCCGCGCGCGCCGGGGTCCTGACCGGTGAGGCGGCCGTCACGCTTGGCGCTCGCGGTCAGGGGATGGTCGCCGGCGACCCGGTCAACACGGCCTCGCGGCTGCAGGCAGCCGCCGCGCCGGGGACCGTGCTGGTCGGGGAGGCGACGATGCGGGCCGCCTCGGGGGCGATCGCGTTCGAGGCCGCGCTCGTCGGGATCGACATGGCCAGACTCCTCGGGCGCGATGACCCCGAGGCATCGCGTGCGGCCGCCGAGGCCCGCCCGATCCTCGAGCGGCTGGGTGCCCGCCCGTTCATCGCACGCCTCGATGCCGCGCTCGACACCCCCGGGAGGACCGGCCTGCCGTTCGCCTGAACCGGACAGCGCGCGTCGACCTCCCCGGCGGTCCGCTGCCGGAGCGCCCGACTCCGGGTACGATCCTGCCCGACCATGCGAGCTGCCATCTACGAGGGGCCGCGCGACATCCGCGTCGCAGACGTGCCGGACCACGTCATCACCGAGCCGACCGACGCGGTCGTGCGAGTCGTGCTGGCCTGCGTCTGCGGTTCCGACCTCTGGTACTACCGCGGCGAGTCGCGCCACCGGGCCGGCGACGGTATCGGCCACGAGTTCGTCGGGATCGTCGAGCAGATCGGTCCGGACGTGCGGACGATCCGCCAGGGCGATTTCGTCGTCGCGCCCTTCGCCTACAGCGACGGCACCTGTCTCAACTGCCTGGCCGGGTTCCAGACGAGCTGCCTGCACGGCGGGGTCTTCGGGGGGAACGGCCTCGGTGCCCAGGCCGAGAAGGTCCGGGTCCCGCTGGCCGATGGCACACTCGTCCCGGTGCCGGGGAGCGGCCACTCCGCCGCGATGCTGCGCTCGCTGCTCACCCTCTCCGACGTCATGGGGACCGGCCACCATGCCGTCGTGAGCGCCAGCATGCGGCCCGGCGACACCGTCGGCGTCGTGGGCGACGGGGCCGTGGGCCTCTCCGCCGTCCTGGCCGCGAAGCGGCTGGGCGCCGGGCGGATCATCGCGCTCTCGCGCCACCCGGCGCGCCAGGCGCTCGCCCGCGAGTTCGGCGCGACCGACATCGTCGAGGAGCGCGGTGACGCGGCCATCGAGGCCGTTCTCGCCATGACGCACGGCATCGGCGTCGACGCCGCGGCGGAATGCGTCGGCACGAACGAGTCGATGGGGACCGCGCTCGGCATCGTCCGCGCGGGCTCGATGGTCGGGTCGGTCGGGGTGCCCCACGGCGTCGAGATCCCGGTCGGTGCGCTGTTCTCGAAGAACAAGGGCGTCAAGTGCGGCGCGGCACCGGTCCGCGCCTACCTGCCCGAACTGCTCGCCGACGTCCTCGCGGGCCGCATCGATCCCGGGCGGGTGTTCGACTTCGAGACCGACCTCGAGCACGTCGCCGACGCGTACGCGGCCATGGACGAGCGGCGGGCGATCAAGAGCCTGGTGCGCGTGGGGAGGACGGCATGATGCGACCGAGTGCGCCCGAGACGACGTCGCCCGCCCCCGGTCGACAGGCGGCCTGAAGGCCATCCGCGCGTGCCCGGCGCGCGAAGGTCGGGCATGAACACGTTCGTCCAGACACTCAACCGGGCGTTCGGCACGCGCATGGCCGCGTCCGGACGCTTCCTGCTCATCGAGACCGTCGGGCGGCGGACAGGCCGGCGCCACCAGACCCCCGTCGGATTCGAGCGCGCGGCCGACGGGTCGCTCTACGTTGGCGCCGGATCCGAGACGGCCCACTGGGCCAGGAACCTGCTCGAGCGGCCGGATTGCCGCGCGAGCGTGGGTCGCGACACGCGGGCCTACCGCGCCGAGCCGCTCCACGGGACGTCCCGCGACGCGGCGCTGCAGGCGATCAAGGGCCGCTACGGTCCGGGGATGGCCGATCGGATCGGCACCGGGCCGGTCTTCCGGCTGGTGCCCGTCGAAGTGCCGGTGGACTGACGCCGCCGCGACAACGGACCACCCCAGCGAGCGGGGCCGGCCCTGCTCGCCCGGATGGTGTCAGGACGGGCCATATGGCCTACCGTGCAGGTCAGCCACCCACACGCTCCGTCGCACGGCCCGCGCCTCGGCAATGCGACGGCGACTCCTCCGGAGAGCCCCGACTCAGGGGGGATTGAGTCGGGGCTCATCCCATTCCAGGCCCGGAGACCGACCGATCTCCGGGCCTGACCACGCACCCGACTACGCGCGCCACGGGCCGCCGGATACCGCGACGTAGCAGACTCCCGGCAGCGTTGCGAGGAGCCACACGATGCCCGCAACCGGCAGGGCAACAAGGGCGAACGCCACGGCGGGGATGACCGCCCCGAGCGTGACCGCGTAGGTCTCGGCTGCCGTGAACGCGTGCCGGTCCTGCGACGCCGCCCGGACCGGCACACCTGCCCCGGGCACACTGACGGTGGGACGACCGGAGCGCCGATGGCGTCGGTGCACGATCCGGCGACGGCCCGGCATCCGGGTCTCAGACCCGGATCCGCCTGCCCGGAGCATCGCAGTCCTCGCCGTGCCCGCGCGTGTCCGCGCTACTTGCCGGAGCCGTCGCTGGTCTCGCGCACCAGCAGCATCGGGACCGGGGACGTCCCGGCCCAGCCGCCGTGCGAGCGCCCCAGCGGGTTCATCGTGACCAGACGCCAGCCCTCCCTGCCGAGCTCATTGAGCCGGGCCAGCAGCTCTGGACGGTGGGTCTCCTCGTCCGGATGGAATGGTGCCAGTTCAACCCTGTACTCAACCCTGGTCATGGCGGACCTCCTGATCCGGTGGCGGTGCCACCGGCGACCATGCTGCATCGCGGGCAGTCGCCCATCTGTGACTTTGGTCCCTCCATCACAGGCCCCACGGCCCTTGCGGCTGACCGGCACATACATGGCCGGCACGAAGTGAGCGCAACACGCCGCGACGGATCGAGTCCGGGGAGCTCAGGTCAACCGCCGTTGACGGAACAGCACGATCGTCGGTGGGCGACGTGCGCCGGATCGGCGACGGCCCTTGCGCGTGACCGGGGATGACGCCCCTCGCCGTGATCCCGCCACGAGTGCACGCGTCGGCCTCCGCCGACGCAACGGCTAGACTCCCCTGATGGCCGAGTCGTCCGTTCGCACCACGGCCGCCCTGGTGGTGGCGTGCCTGGCCGCCGAGGGGTGCCCGTACGTCTTCTCGGTGCCCGGGGAGGAGACGATGGACCTCCTCGATGCGCTGGGGCACCAGGAGCAGGTCCGGCACGTGACCACGCGCCACGAGCAGGGAGCTGCGTTCATGGCCGACGTCCACGGCCGCCTCACGGGGCGGGCCGCGGTCGCGATGGCCACCCTCGGCCCCGGGGCCACCAACCTGGTGACCGGGATTGCCGATGCGTATCTCGACCACGCGCCGATGGTGGCCCTGACCGGCCAGGCCGGCTCCGACAAGACCCACAAGGAAGCCCACCAGTACGTGGACGTGGTTCGCCTGCTCGAGCCGGTGACCAAGTGGAACCAGCGCGTGGAGCAGGCCGGCGCGGTGCCGGAGATCGTCCGCAAGGCGTTCCGGGTGGCCCAGCTCGAGAAGCCCGGACCCACCCACATCGAGCTGCCGGAGAACATCGCCGCCCAGGACGCACCCCTCGACGCCCGACCGCTGTCGCCCACGTCGACATATCTCCCCCACCCCACCGACGAGGCGATCGCCCACGCCGCCCGCCTCCTGGCAGGGTCGAGCCGGCCCCTCGTGCTTGTGGGGAACGGGGTGCTGCGCCGCAATGCCGCCGCCGACCTGCGTGCCTTCGCCCGTGGCCTCCACGTCCCGGTGGCGGTCACCTTCATGGGCAAGGGCGCGATCGACGACCGGAGCCACCTCTCGCTGATGGCGGTTGGCCTCCAGGCGCGGGACCACGTGCTGTCCGGGTTCGACCGCGCGGACCTGGTGGTGGCCGTCGGGTACGACCTGGTGGAGTACGCGCCGTCGCGCTGGAACCCCGACGGCCGCAAGCGGATCATCCACGTGGACACCCAACCGGCCGAGGTGGATGCCGCCTACCGCCCGGAGGTCGAGCTCATCGGCGACATCGGGAGGACGCTGCGCCGCCTCCTGGAGGCCGTCCTGCCGACCGGCGTGGGCGGGCGCGATGCCGACGCGCGCCACCGGGCGCACGAGACCCTGGTGCACCAGGATCTGCGCACCGCGCTGCTGGCCGACCTGCGCGCCTACGCGGCCGACGACGGCTGGCCGATCCGCCCGCAGAAGGCCATCGCGGACCTGCGGCGCGCGCTCGCTCCCAGGGACATCGTGGTGAGCGATGTCGGCGCCCACAAGATCTGGGTCGCGCGGCTGTACCCGGCCTACGAGCCCAACACCGTGCTCATCTCCAACGGCTTCGCGGCCATGGGGATCTCGCTGCCGGGGGCGATCGCCGCCAAGCTGGTCCATCCCGAGCGCCGCGTGGTGGCGCTGTGCGGGGACGGCGGGTTCCTGATGAACTCACAGGAACTGGAGACGGCGCGGCGGATCGGCGCCAACATCACGGTCGTGGTCTGGCGCGACGACGGCTACGGCCTGATCGACTGGAAGCAGCGCAACGCGTTCGGCCGCCCCTTCGGTGTGACGTTCGGGAACCCCGACTTCGTCGCCTACGCCCGGTCCTTCGGGCTGGCCGCCTGGCGACCCGCATCGGCGGCGGACCTCTATCCCACCCTCATGCGCGCGCTGGAGCACGATGGCCCGTCCCTGGTGGAGGTGCCCATCGACTACCGGGAGAACCTGCGCCTCACCGAACGGCTCGGCGCGCTGTCGTCGTCGGGCTAGCGCGCGATCCCGCCGTTCCGGCGCGCCACGGCAGCGCCGCAGGCCCCGAAGTGCAGTCGGACGCCACCGAATGCACTCGCTTCAAGAGGAAGCGGGCATCAGGAGCCGGAACCGCGTTGGCATCACCCCGGTTCGACCCCGGCTGCATCCTCCACGTGGTGGGACGCGGGCTGCATGTAGCCGAACCAGCCGCAGCCGGGGCATGCCACGTGCAGGTGCTCGCGCAGGCGCGTGTCGTCGAGGTCACTCGGGGCTGGCAGGTCGGGGTGGGGGTCGCGACACACGGCCCGGATCTCGAGGCTGATGCCGCACGCGGGGCAGGGCGCGTCGCGTGCGAACGGCAGGATCTCCGCGTTCACGACGCGCACCATACCCCACCGGGGCCCGGGATCAGAGCCCCGCCGGTTGGGCCGGGCCCGGCCGGTGCGGCCGGATTCACCACCGCCCGCGGCAGCGCTCCCTCGCGGCCGCGCCGGTCGAACCATGCCTTCGACATCACCGCGACCGGCTGTCCGCGGCCGCCTCCAGCCGTGCCAGCAGTCCCGCCACGTCGTGAGGGGCGAGCCGCTCCTCGAGGAGGGGCACGTACACCTCCTCCTCCTTGGCGAAGTGCAGGCCGAGGATGGCCTGCAGCCCGTACAGGACGCGCTGGAGCGCGCGCACGTCCGCCCGACCCGCCCGGGCTGCCCCCACGAGCGCCTCCAGGCGCTCGATCATCCCGCGGATCTCGAGGTGGTCGCGGGCCATGGTCGCGGTCGCCTCCGGGGCCCCCAGCGCCTGCCCCACCGCCGGGTAGAGGGCGGCCTCTTCCGCCGCTGCGTGCCGCAGGAGCCGGTCGCGAAGGAACGCCGTGGCGGCCTCGAGGCCCGCCATGGGGACGTCGCCGCGGCGTTCGTCGAGGAGGTCGGCGAGCTCCCCGAGCTGATCGACGTGGGGACGGAGTTCGCGGTGCTCCTCCCGCAGCGGGTCCATGGTTCCCTTCATCTCGTCGCCTTTCCATTACGTCGCATGCGATCGGCGGAACCCGGTGGATCGTCTGCCGGGCCGGGCCTGGTCGGAGCGATGCGGCGTGCCCGATCGCCCGTGACGGCGCGCCCATCGTGCCCGATGGTCGGCAGCTGCGCTGTGACGTTGGTCCGGCGCAACACGTCCACGGCCGGATGGCCGGGGCCAGGGCAGGCCACTCCACGAGTCGAGCCGGGCGCGGGCTCGCTGTTGCTCGGCCGGCGCTGCCCGGGGCCGACCGCTGCGGCCCGACGCGCCGGCCGCGCCGGGTGCCGACGCTCTGGCCGCAACGAGGCAGGCGCGTCGGCTGTGTGGTCGAGTACGCGTCGCCTGCGCCAACCGCCGTCCGCTCGTACGATCGGTCAATGCACGTCGACCGGTTCGAGGCGCTTGCCGATCCCACGCGCCGCGCCGTCCTGGCCGCGCTGGTCCGTGCCGGCCCGGAGGGCCGGACGGCCGGCGTGCTGGCGCACGAGCTCGCCCGGGGCCGATCCCTCGTCTCGTACCACCTCGCTAGCCGAGCGAGGTG
>JAJYGO010000391.1 GCA_021785115.1 Chloroflexota bacterium
TTCATCCAGATCTCGACCCCGAAATCGGCGATGCGCATGGGCGAATGATGCCCGACCCGCATCGTGCAGGCGGCGGGCGCCCCGACGTCGCCCGGGTCAGGCCGCGATCGCCTCCCGCGGCGGGCCGGCGAGCGCGGGGCCGACGCGGCCGGGGACGACCCGGCCGCCCGCTGGGCGAGCCTGCAATCGGGTCCGGTGGCTGCACCGCTCACCTGGCGAGCCGACCGGCCGGCGACGCGCCGTCGCTGCTCGACAGCCGAGCGGGGGGACCGCTGCGGCGCCGCCCTCACCCGCCTGGCGAGCGGCGGCCCTCGGGATGGCCCGGCCGCCCGGCGAATGGGAGGCGGTCCGCGCAGCCCCGCCGATCAGGCGGCCATCGTGTTCCTCGGCCGTCCCGCAATCTCAGCGACAGCCCAGCCCATGACCCCCAGGCACAGGCTGGTCGCCACGTCGATGGCGAAGCCGACCCAGAACGACAGCTCGGGCAAGGTGAGCGCGGCCCCGTCGCTCCACGGCCGCTGCGCCGCGTCCACCCACAGGTTGGCGATCAGGACGTATCCGATCGCGTAGCTCCCGGCCATCAGCAGGCCGGCGAGCGCCCCCGTCCACAGCCGCCGATGCCGGGGGGCGACGATCCACGCCACGACCCCGGCCCAGCCGCTCAGCGCGAGTGCCAGCACGATCCCCTCAACGGGCTGCCCGGCCAGCGAGCCCGACCCGGCCGCCGACGACCCGTAGATCCCGAACCAGGTCAGCCATCCGGCAGCCAGGCTCGCGAGCAGCCCCACCCTCATCCAGTTGAGCCTCGCCCGATCGCCCATCACGGCACCTCCGTGGCATCTCAGTCCCAGCCACCCATCAGCGTGGAACCTTGGGCCCGCCACGACCAGAGGCACGCGTCACGTGTCGCTCCGCCCAGCGGAGCGCAGAAGCAGGCCACGGACCGCCGGCTGGTGGACCGTCGGCGACGAGTTGTGCCCGGGGGCGTCCGGCCGCCAGCGGGCGCCGTCGCCATGACCGCTCGGGACAACGGCTCCAGCCGCCGACCGATGCCGATCCCCCGGCCGCAGGTCTCCCCGCCTGCCTGCCGGGGGATCGGTGCCGGCGCTCAGCTGTCACCCAGGCCCGGAGCACTAGGCCTTGCTGCCGGCCGACTGGAGCCCCGTCGCGGGAGACGTCGGCTTTGCCTCGGTGCTGGCGGCGGGCGCCGGCTGCTGGGCGTCCCAGCCCTTGGCCCAGGCGGCCCAGACGCCGGGCACGATCGGCTTGAGCTCCACCTCGGCGGGCTCCGCGGGCTGCGGGCTGGCGATCGCGGTCAGGACGCTGGCGACGTACAGGCGGCCCATCGTGTGCTCCCTTGCGGTGCCTGCCGGCGTACGGGCGCGCCGGTCAGGTCCAGATCCTCGCCGCGGACGGCCAGGCGCGCGATGGCGGCCGTCACCGCCCACCTGGTAATCCGTCACAGCCGCGTCGACCCGAGCGCGACGCCCCCGCGCGCGCCGTATGCTCCGCCGCATGGACGGAGGGACCACCGGGACGTTGCCGCCAGAGCCCGACGGCGGGTCGCTCGCAGCAGCGTTTCGCGACGGGCGCCGGCTGCGCCTGCGAGTCGGGACGACCCTGATGGCGGAGGGCGACGCCTCGAGGCGCGTGATCCTGCTGCTCTCGGGCCGCGTGAAGGTCTCCACGCTCTCGGCCGACGGCCAGGAGACCGTTCTCGCGTTCCGGGGAGCCGGCGACATTCTCGGCGAGCTCGCAGCGATCGACGGTGAGGACCACATGGCGACCGTGACCGTGGTCGAGGAGGGCACCGCGCTTGCCGTGACGGCCGAGAGGTTCCTGGCCGCGCTGGAGACCGAGCCTGGCCTGGCGGTTATCCTGCTGCGCTCGGTGATCGGCCGGCTCCGCACGGCCGACCGGATGCGGACGGAGTACGTGGCGCTCGACGTGGCCGGGCGCGTGGCGAAGCGGCTCGTGGACCTCGCCTCGGCCTACGGGCAGCCGACGGACGGCGGGACTCGGATCGGGCTGCAGCTGTCCCAGCGCGAGCTGGCGGGCTGGGTCGGCGCCTCTCGCGAAGCCGTGAACAAGGCGCTCGCGCAGTTCGAGGCGCGGGGGCTCATCGCCCGTGACCACGGGACGCTCATCGTGCGTGACGAAGACGGGCTGCGGCGGCGGGCGAGCTGACATCTGAAGGGCGCCGCACCGCTGAAGGGCGGACGGGTCGGCCCAGGGCGGACCGGCCCGGTGCGGGCGCCGTGGCGCGCGCCGGAGCCCGTGCCTCAGACCTCCTCGGCCAGCCTCCGGTCCGCCAGGCTCTCCGCGGCGACACGCGACTGCGGGTGGCCCGTGACAGCTTCGAGGAACGGATCGCGGTCGAGCGCGTAGAGCACCAGGGGCGTCGTGGCCAGCACCGTGGCGGTGCGCGGCACGTCCCGGAGGAGCGCGATCTCGCCGAGGACGTCAGGGCCGCTGCGAGCGGCGATGTGGCGCCCCTGGCGCACCACGTCCACGCCACCCTCGGCCAGGATGTAGAGACGGTCTCCCCGCGCGCCCTCGCGGATCAGCGTCGCGCCGGCCGGCAGCTCCAGGCGCTCCAGGCTGGCCATGACCCGCTCCATGGCCGGCGGCGGCAGCGGCGCGAAGATCGGCAGCGACCGGGCCAGCGCGAGCAGGCCGGGATCCGGGACGTGCGCGCCGCGCTCGACCGCCCGCAGCGGACGCCACAGCAGGGCCACGACCAGCGGGACGAGGGCCCCGGCGGCCAGCAGCGCCGCGGCGATCCCCACGGAGGCCACGAGCGCCGACGCGACGACGCTGCCGAGGGCGAGCGAGACCATGGTGAGGCTCTCGAGCACGCCGAACACGCGGGCCATCGCGGCGGGCGGTGCGGCGCGCTGGAGCAGCGTGTTGCCCGCGACCGACGCGACGCTCCGGCCGACGCCGGTGAGGCCAATCAGCAGCGGCGCCGTCGTCAGGGTCGGCAGCGCCCCGAGGGCGGCGACGGGTCCGCCGAACAGCGCCGACCCGGCGGCCAGCGCTGGCGTGAGGCGGCGCCGTCCGGCCAGCGACACCGCGAGGCCGGCGCCCGCGATCCCGCCCAGCCCCAAGGCGGCATTGAGGTACCCGGCCCAGCCCTGGCCGGCGTGCAGCAGGTCGATCGCGGCGGCAACCAGCAGCACGTCCAGGGCACCCACCACCACGAACATCGTGGCCAGCACCGCGATCGGCAGCCGGACGGCGGGCTCTGCCCGGAGCACCGCGAATCCGTGGAGGACCTCGCCCAGCACGGCGCGCGCAGTGAGCGGGTGCTCCGGGCCGGCCCCCGACGCGACGCGGACCTCGACGATCTGTGCCGCCGCCACGGTCAGGATCGCGCCGAACGCCGCCAGCGCGGCGGCGGGTCCGGACGCCGACAGCAGCGCGCCGGCGACGAACGGCCCCAGCAGCATGCCCAGCCCGTCGGCCAGGCCCGACACCGCGTTGGCCCCGGTGAGGGCCGCGACCGATTCGGTGACGTCGGGCAGCACCGCGAAGTGCGTGGGCCGCGTGAAGGTGATCGACGCGGAGTTCGCGGCCGCGATCGTCAGCACGAGGGCGGGCGCGGCGCCGACCACGAGGGCGGCCGACGTCGCGAGCAGCGTCACCGCCTGGACGACGTACGCGACCAGCAGCACGCGGCCGCGCGGGAACCGGTCGCCGGCGAAGGCGCCGAGCGGCGCGGCGAGCGCGGACGGGACCATCTGGGCCACGGCCACCAGCGCCGCGAACGGCGCTCCACCCAGCCCGTACGCGTAGACGAGCAGGACGACCCAGACGCCGTACTCGGCCACCGCGAAGCCGAGGAAGGCGGTGACGAGCAGGCGCTGTCGGCGGTCGCGGAGCACGCCGCCAACGGTCGTGAGCCAGGTGGACATCGGGAGAGGATGACAGGAGCGCCGCGCCTGACGCTCGGCTGTGCGGCGGGCCGCAACAGGTCCCAGACACGAAGCGAGGCCCCGGTCCGGGGCCTCGTTCCGCGGAGGAGAGGAGGTGCCCGCATCCTGGACGGGCCATCCTTTCGATGCGGTGACGCGCCGCGAGGTTTCGCGCGAGCGCGCCTACCCCCGGGTGAGCGCGAGCGCGGCGATGGCCGCAAGGCCGCCAACCACGGCGTACCTCCATGCGTCGCGGACGTGCTCCGCGGCCGGCAAGTGGACGCCCTGTCGGTGCGCTCCTGCCCGGACCAGCATCGTGGCAGCTGACCCGTGCGGCGTCGCGACCGCCACGACGTTGGTCCCGACCAGATAGGCGACCACCACGGACGGGCTCACGTGGCCGAGCCAGACGGCGCCCAGGGCGGCCGCCGGAAGATTGTTGACAAGCGCCGCGGCCGTCCCGCCGACAACGAGGGCCTCGGCGAGTCCAGACGCGCCACCGCCAGGATGCGGCAGGGCCTCTGCCCAGCTTGAGAGCGGGCCGTACAGCGCGGCGGCGGCCGCCACCAGCAGCAGTGCGCCGATCGGCAGGCTTCGGACGACGTCCCGGGGGCGAGCCCTGCCCGCAGCGACCACGCCCGCGGTGAGCAGCCCGCTCGCCGCGGCGAAGGGCAGCGCCATGTCCAGCCCGAGGAGCCCGAACGCGATCGCCCCGCCGGCCCCGGCGGCCGCCACCAGTCCCGCCACTCGCGCGGGCGCCAAGGCCTCGCCAGGCACGTCGTCCGCAGCGGGCAGGTCGCCGGACCGGTGCGCCCGCCAGACCAGCATGGCCCCGACCGCGATCGCGGCCGCGAATTGGGGCGCCGCCGATGCGGCGACGTAGGACGCAAACCCGATGCCCGTTGCCCCGACCAGGACCAGGTTGGTCAGGTTGCTGAACGGCAGGAGCAGCGAGCCGGTGTTCGCGCCCAGCATCGCAGCACCCAGATGCCAGCGCCGGGCGGGCGGGTGCCGACCGGCGGCGTCCGCGCCGACGCTGGCCCCTGCCACGGCTGCAACGTCGAGCGTGAGCAGGGCGCTCGTGCCCAGCCAGACGCCGTAGGCTGCCAGCAGGCGCGGGATGGGACGGGTCATCCGCCGCAGCTGGGCCGCGGCATAGCCGCTCCACCCGAACACTTCGAGCGCCAGGGCGAGCGGCGGCAGCACCACTAGCAGGGCGAATGGCGACGCCAGTCGGCCGAGCGGGCTCGCGGCGGCCGGCGCCAGGGCGAGGAGCGCGCCGGTCAGCGCAGCTGCCGCGACGCGCGTCGGGGGGTGGTCCGGGCCCAGGGCTCAGCCCGCCTCGGGCTCGACCACGGCCTCGGCCACCGCCACCTCGAGCATCGCCTCCGCGACGGGCGCGGTGGCGTGGGAGGTGACGGCCTCGGGCTCGGGCTCGGGGCCGTTCCACCACGACGCAGCCGCCGCGCCCAGGGACACGACCGCGCAGGCGCTGAACGCCACCCGGAGGCCGTCCACGAACGGCCCGGACAGCAGCTGCGGGAAGAACGAGGTGTCGAGGATCGCGCTCCGGGTGGCCGCGGGCAGGGCCGCCAGCTGGGCGGGCGGGATCATCATGCCCATCGGGTTGTAGCCCAGGAAGGCGGCGAACAGCGCGCCGATCGGCGGGATCTGCGAGAGCGCCGCCGTCATCGGGGCCGGCAGCCCGGCCGCCGTCAGGTGGCTGGTGAGGGCGCCCGGCAGGCTGGCCGAGAGGCCCATCACCACCAGCGTGAAGATCACCGTCAGGCTGATGCTCTGGCCCACGTTGAGGAACGCCGCGCGCATGCCCGAGGCCACGCCCCGGAACGCGGCCGGCACGGCGTTCATCACCGACGCGGTGTTGGGCGCCGCGAACACGCCCTGCGAGATGCCCAGCAGGAGCAGCAGCGCGGCGAACACCGGGTAGTCGAAGTTGGCCGGGATCAGCATCAGCCCCACGAACCCGGCCACCGAGAGCAGCATGCCCGCGGTGGCGAAGCCGCGGCTCCCGAACCGGTCCGAGAGGGCGCCCGAGAGGGGGCCCGAGATGAGGAAGCCCGCCGTCATCGGCAGCATGTAGATGCCGGCCCAGAGCGGCGTCTGGTCGAACGAGTAGCCGTGCTGCGGCAGCCAGATGCCCTGGAGCCACACGATCAGGATCAGCTGCAGGCCGCCGCGGGCGATCGACGACAGCGCGCCGGCGATGTTGCCGGTGGCGAACCGGCGGGTCCGGAACAGCTCCATCTTGAACAGCGGGTCGGAGACGCGCAGCTCCACGACCACGAACGCGACCAGCAGGACCAGGCCGCCCACGAGGCCGCCGACGATCCACGGGTTCGTCCAGCCCATCGCGGAGTCGCCGGACGGCTGGAGGGCGAAGTTGGAGGCGACCAGGATGGCCGACAGCCCGACGCCGAACAGGGTCAGGCCCAGCCAGTCGAACCGCTGGTGGTGGCGGATGGTGGCCGTCTCGTGGAGCATCAGGTAGGCCCAGACCGTGCCGATCACGCCGAACGGCACGGACACCAGGAAGATCGCGCGCCAGTCCACGGCGGCCAGCACGCCGCCCAGCAGCAGGCCGATGAAGCCGCCGGCGAGGCCCGCGATCTGGTTGACGCCCATCGCGAAGCCGCGCTGGTCGGCCGGGAAGGCGTCGGTCAGGATCGCGGCGGAGTTGGCCATCAGGAACGCGCCGCCGACCGCCTGCACCATCCGGGCGCCGATCAGCCACAGGACCGCGCCGTTGCCGGTGCCGGGCACGAGGTAGCTGGCGATCGACGCGAGCGCGAACACCAGGAAGCCGGCGTTGTACAGGCGGACCCGGCCGAACATGTCGGAGATGCGGCCCGCGGGCACCAGCATCACCGCCAGGACGAGCGTGTAGCCCACCAGCAGCCACAGCAGGTAGTCCGTCTCGCCCGGCGCGAGCGGGTTGATGCCGATGCCCCGGAAGATGGCCGGCAGGGCGATCAGCACCGTGCTCGCGTTGAGGGAGGCCATCAGGATGCCCAGCGTGGTGTTCGACAGGGCGATCCAGCGGTAGTCGATGTGGGCGGCGCGGCGGCGCGGCGCGGGGGTCACGCAGGGGTCTCCTCGGTTGGGGCGGTGATGCGCTCGAGCAGGTCGGCGAAGGCGGCGCGCTCGTCCTCGTCCAGGCGCAGCAGGCGCCGCACGAGGTCGCTGTCGCGCACCACGGCGAAGCTCTCCAGGGCGGCGAAGCCGGCGGCGGACGGCCCGACCAGCGTCACGCGCCGGTCGCCGGGCTGGGCGGAGCGGTCCACGAGGCCCGCCCGCTCGAGGCGGTCGACGAGGTTGGTGGCCGACGACCGGGCGAGCCCGAGCTCGGCGCCGAGGCGGCTCACCGGGATGGCGCCGGTCAGCTCCAGCACGCGCAGCGCGTGGAGGTCGGCGAGGGCGATGCCGTGGCGCGTCGCGACCTCCCGCTGCAGCGGCTCGACGAGGGCGGCGGCGCGGAAGAACGCCGCGAACATGCGGCGGGTGGCGGTTTCGGTGGATGTTGCTCCCATCGGCGGGATTGTATGTCAAATGGGAGCAATCTGGCCGCAGACACGAAGCGAGGCCTCGGTGGTCTGATCGACCGAGGCCCCGTTCGCGAGAGGGGAGGAGGTGACTCGTAGTCTCTGCCCGGATTCTTGGAATTGCATGACAACGCGCCGATATCACGCGACGGCGCTTCGCGCGTCGTCAGCCCGTCCGGGTCGCGCGGGCCTCGACCAGCCAGGCCGCGGCCAGGCACGCGACGGCGACCGCCCCGAGGGTCGCCGCGAGGCCGGCCCCCGCCAGCAGCAGGGCGCGGTCCTCGAGCCGCTCCACCTCGCGCAGCGACCGCCCCGCCATCACCGTGCCGCCGCTCCAGCGCACGGTGACCGTGGCGATGCGCACGCCGGGTGTGGGCTGCCAGGTGACGCGGTTGGGCCGGTCGGCGGCCGCGTGGTCGAGCACGCCCAGCGGGGGAACGGGGTCGGCCCCGCCCAGGAGCCCGCTGGACGCGAGCGGCGCGCCCGCCCGGTCGAACACCACGAGGAACGGCGCGAGGCTCCGGCCGACGTCCACGGTGCCGGGGCCCGTGACGCTGGCGGGGCTGGCGCCCGAGTCCAGGGCGCGGGCCGCGTCCTCGGCCATCTGGAGCTGCGGGCTGTCCGCGCCCGACCGCAGGGCCTGCTGGGCGACGACGTACACCGTCCCCGCGAGGCCGGCCGCCAGCACCGCCAGCGGCAGGAACGCGATGGCGGCGCGGAGGAGGACGCGGCGGGTGCGGGCGGTTGTCACGGCGGCTGGGACGCGGCGAGGGCCACGCGGGTGACGGGCCGCCGATGCCGCCCTGACGGCCACGCGGGTGACGGGCCGCGAGGGTCCGGCGAGGCAGGCGGAGCAGCCCGGGGCGTCAGCCCTCGACCGGCTGCGACACCGCCAGCAGCAGCAGCGGCAGCACCGAGCGCGCCATCGCGTCGGGGTCGGAGCCGCCGCCCTGGAGGAGCGCCCGGCGCACGGACCGCTCCACGATGGCCACCGCGGCGTCGGCGACGTCCGCGGCGGGGATCAGCAGCTCGCGGCCCCGGAACGCCGTGCCCCGCTCGATGAACTCCGCGATCCGGGCGCGGAAGCGCAGGTCGGCGTCGCGGAACGAGCGCGAGACGTCGGGCTGGCGGATGGCGTTGATCTCGAGCTCCGTCTGGAGCATCGCCACCTGCCGGTCCACCGGGACGGCCGAGAGGATCCGCTCGATCACCGGGGCCATGCTGCCCAGGTCGTCGGGGGCGCCGTCGCCCATCTCGGCGAGCGTCAGCGCGAGGTTCGCGTCCAGGTAGGCGATGACGCGCGCGTGCTCGCGGGCCACCAGCGCGTCCACCAGGTCCGCCTTGTCGGTGAAGTTCGAGTAGAAGGCGCCGCGGGTGAAGCCCGCCCGCTCGCAGATGTCCTCGACCGACGAGCCGATGACCCCCCGCTCCGCGAACACGGCCAGCGCCGCGTCCAGGACCCGCTCGCGCGTGGCCTCGCGCCGGGCCGTCCGCGCACGCTCCGTCGTCTCGGTCACCCGTCGAACCTCGATACGGTCATGTATTCGATACGTTGACGTATCCGATACACCTTCGTATCCTACCGGAGCGGCAACGCCCGCCGCAACCCCGACGCACCCAGTCGCAGGCCGGCCCGTCGGTGGCCAGGCCTTGGAGGAGATCGTGTTCGAAGCCCTGGGCTCGAAGACCTACAAGCTGCGCTTCCTGATCGTCGTGGTGTGGGTCCTCGCGGTCATCGCCTCGGTCAAGCTGGCCCCGTCGCTGGCCGGCGAGGCCGCCTCCGACCAGTCCGCGTTCCTGCCCCCGGACGCCCCCTCGATGCTGGCCAACGACGCCATCGAGAAGGCGTTCCCGGGCTCCACCTCCTCCAGCTCCGCCACCCTGACCTTCTCGCGCGACTCGGGGCTCACCGCGAGTGACATCGCCTACATCGACTCGACCGCGGCATGGGTCACCAGCAGCGCCGCGCCCGCCGACCTGCGCAGCGCCGTCACCGGCACGGCCACGGCCGCCTCCCGCCCGGAGCTCGCCTCGATGCTCAAGAGCTCGGACGGCCAGCTCCAGCTGCTGCTCGTGGACCTCAACGTCAGCTCGGCCGGCGACCAGGCGGCGACCGTGGTCGGCGACCTCCGCAACTACGTCCCCGCCCACGCACCGGCGGGCCTGGCGGTCCACGTGACGGGCACCGCGGGGATCACCAGCGACTACCTCGCGGCGGTCAAGTCCGGCACCGACAGCACGACGCGGGTCACGATCATCCTGGTCCTCGCCATCCTGCTGCTCATCTACCGGGCCCCCCTCGCGGCCATGGTCCCGCTGGTCACCATCGGCGGCGCCTACGTGGTCGCGCGCGGCGTGCTGGGCATCCTCGCGGCCGCCGGCTGGAAGATCACCTCGCTGCTGGACACGTTCCTCGTGGTCATGGTGTTCGGGGTGGGGACCGACTACGCGATCTTCCTGATCAGCCGCTTCCGCGAGGAGATCAGCGGCGGGACGGACTGGCACGACGCATCGCGGGAGACCGTCCGGCGGATCGGCGCCGTCATCTCCGCCTCGGCGGCGACGGTCATCGTGGGCCTGGGCGCGATGGCGTTCGGCAACTTCGAGATGATCAAGACCACCGGCCCGGCCCTGGCGGTCGCCATCGCCGTGACGCTGGTCGCCGGCCTCACCCTGGCGCCGGCCCTGCTCGGCATCTTCGGGCACTACCTGTTCTGGCCGCTGCACACGCGGCCCGCGCAGGAGGGCGAGCCCGGCGGCTTCTTCGCCAGGCTGGCCGCCGCCGTGTCGCGGCACCCGGGCCTGGTCGCGATCGCCCTCGTGGTGGCGCTCGGGCTGCCGGCGACGTTCGTGCCCCAGATGAAGACCAACTTCGACACGCTGGCCGAGCTGCCCGCCAGCTCCGACGCCCGCCAGGGCTTCGACATCATCGCGGCGCACCTGGGCAAGGGCAAGCTGGTCCAGTCCACCGCCCTGATCACCACCGGCTCGGGCGACGTGCTGGCCCCCGCGGACCTGGCCCGCCTGCGCGACACCGTGGTGGCGCTCCAGCACAGCGCCGGGGTGTCCTCGGTAACGAGCCTGGTCACGCCCGACGGCGACGGCAAGGTGCCCGACGGCTTCCGCCCGTCGATCCAGCTGGGGACCATCGGCGACGCGTTCTCGGCCAACTCCACCTCCTCGTCCTCCTCCGCGGCAGCGGCCAGCGGCTCCAGCAGCTCGCTGCTCGACCCCAAGCTGACCGACGGCCTGGACCAGGCGCTCAACTACGTGGGCGCGCTGGGCGCCGCCTATCCGGACGTCGCCGGCCGCTCCGAGTACCGGGCGGCGCGGCAGTCGATCACCGACGCGCTCGACCTGGTGGCGCGGGTCAAGAAGCAGAGCGTCGTGGCCACCCAGCTGCGCACGCTCGCGGCGGCCCTCACGGCCCCCAGCTCGGCGGCCGGCGGCGGCGGCGACAGCTCGCTGATGGCGAACTACCTGGCCGAGCTCGCGACCGCGTATCCCGAGGTCCGCCCGCTCCCCGCCTACCAAGACGCCGTCAAGGCGGCGGCCTCGCTCGCGTCCAAGCCGACGGCGACGGCCGCGGTGGACACGGCCGACGCGATGAACCAGCTCGCGGTCCACTTCGACAGCCAGCCCAACGACACGCTGTCCCCGCAGAGCCTCGCCAACACGCCGTCCGCGCTGGAGCTCAAGACCGAGGCCAAGACGACGTTCGCGGCGATCCCGACCGCGTTCCACGGCCTGGCGAGCGTGTTCGCGGCGCGCCCGGACGACATCTTCGTCCCGGTGGGCCTGGGCGGCGACAACGCCCAGCAGCTCACCGACGCCGTGAACGCCTTCGTATCCGCCGACCACACCGCGACCCGGTTCTACGTGGTCACGACCGACGACCCGTACTCGGAGGCGGCGTTCACCACGATCCGCAACACGCAGGCGGCGCTGGCGGCGGCCGCGCCCTCGTTCGGCCCGGGTGCGACGGCCTACCTCGGCGGCGCCACGGCGCAGTTCTCCGACGTCCAGACCGTCCTCTCGAACGACTTCACGCGGGTCGGCGTCATCACCGTGATCGGCATCTTCCTGGTGCTGATGCTCCTGCTGCGGGCGATGGTGGCGCCGCTGTACCTGGTGGGCACGGTGCTGCTCTCGTACCTGTCCGCGGTGGGCCTGTCGGCGTTCCTGTTCCAGAACGTGCTGCACCACGCCGGCATCAGCTTCTACCTGCCGCTGATGGTGTTCGTGCTGCTGGTGGCGCTGGGCTCCGACTACAACATCTTCCTGATGAGCCGGGTGCGCGAGGAGAGCGAGACGCGGCCGATCCGGGACGGCATCCGGATCGCGTCGGGCCACACCGGCTCGGTGATCACGTCGGCCGGCCTGATCCTGGCCGGCACGTTCGGCTCGATGGCCACCGCCCCGCTGATCGTCCTGTTCCAGGTGGGCGTCGCCGTCGCGATCGGCGTGCTCATCGACACCTTCGTCGTCCGCTCCATCCTGGTGCCCGCCATCACGACCATCGCGGGCGACCGCACCTGGTGGCCGTCCGGGATCCGCCTGGGCGCCCTGGCGCCCGCGGTCGCGGGGGCCGCCGGTGAGCCCGGGCTGGGCGAGGCCGCGCTGGCGGCGGCGACCGCGAACGAGGCCGCCGGGGCAGCGGCCGATGCCGGGCCGGGGACGGGCGCGCGCCCGACGCCGGCCGCCGGCCGCGGGCACCGCAGGCTGCTGCGGGCGCTGGTCGCCCTGGGGCTCGCGGTCCTCGTCCCGGTCACCCTGGCCGGCGTGGCGACGTGGGCCTGGCAGCCGCAGGCCGGGGCGGTCACGTTCCAGGCCGCGGTGGTCAACCTTGACCAGGGCGCCACGGTCACCGCCGGCGACGGCACGACCCAGACCCTGGCCCTGGGCAAGGAGGTCAGCGACGGGCTCGTCTCGGGCGGCGCGAGCGCCACCGGCGCCGGCACGCCCGGATCGGCCGGCTCATCGGTGGCCTGGACCGCCACGGACGCGCAGGCCGCCGCCGACGGCCTCGCGTCGGGGGCCTACGCCGCGGTGCTGACGATCCCCGCCGACTTCTCGAGGTCCATCGCGGCCATCCGCGCGGGCACCTCGGGCGACACGCCGTCGGCCACGCTGCAGCTCGAGACCGGCTCGGGCGGCGGCAACGTGGCCACCGCCGTCGCGCGGTCCGTGAGCACTGCCATCACCGCGTCCGCCACGCGCGACGCGACCGCCTCGTACGTCGCGAACGTGCTGCTCGCCGTGTCCACGGCCCAGTCGAGCGTGACCTCGGCCGCGAACTCCGCGCAGGGCGTGGCCTCGAGCGCCAGCAGCCTCGCCGACAACGCGAGCGGGGTGCGCACGGTCTCGGGCGAGCTCGTCACGGGCCTCGGCCAGATGGCGTCGGGGGTGTCGTCGTCGATCAGCGGCGCCCAGCAGCTCGCCAGCGGCACGGCCTCGCTCGCCAGCGGCGCCAAGCAGCTGGCCACGGGCGCCGCCTCGCTCGCGTCGGGCACCCACCAGAGCGCGGCCGGCGCCTCGTCGCTCGCGGCCGGCGCGTCGTCGCTGTCCGACGGGCTGGCGAAGCTCGACAGCCAGACCCAGGCGCTCCCCTCGCAGGCGGCGCAGCTGGCGTCCGGGGCGTCGGACGTGGCCTCGGGCGCGAGCCAGACGGCAGCCGGCGCGGCGTCGCTCGCGTCGGGGCTCCAGACGCTCGCCGCCAGCACGGCCGGCCTGGGGACCCAGGCCCAGCAGCTCAAGGCCGGGGCGGACGGCGTGGCGACCGGCACCTCGTCGGTGGCGGCGGGCCTCAGCCAGCTGGTCGCGCCCGCGACGAGCCTGTCGAGCGGGGCGGGCGACCTCGCCGCCGGCGTCGGGGCGTACACCGGGGCGCTCGGCCAGATCGCGTCCACCTGCATCGCCGACGGCGGCGGGCCGCTCGTCTGCGGCGAGCTCGAGAGCCTGATCGGGGGCACGCTCGCCATCCCGGGCCAGGGCACGGTCCCCGGCTCGGCGACGCTCCAGGCGGGTGCGACCTCGGTCGCGGGCGGCTCGGCCGGCGTCCTCTCGGCCGTCAAGACGCTGGCGGCCGGCGCGGCGCAGACGAGCGGCGGGGCGTCCCAGCTCGACGCCGGGATCACGCAGTTCGCCGCCGGCGCGCCGGCCCTCCAGTCCGGCATCGCGCAGGCGGCGTCGGGCTCGGCGACCCTGGCGTCCGGCGCCGCCCAGCTGTCGAGCGGCGCGGCGCAGCTCGCCGGCGGCACGCAGCAGCTGTCGGCCGGCCTGCCGCAGCTCGCCTCGGGGGTGGCGCAGCTCGCCTCCGGCGCGTCCGGGGTGTCGTCGGGCGCATCCTCGCTCTCGAGCGGCATCGCGGCGCTCGCGTCGGGCGCCGACAAGCTCGCGTCGGGCGCCCAGCAGACCGCCAGCGGCGCCGCCCAGATCGCGTCCGGGACGAAGTCGGCCGCCAGCAGCGCGAGCCAGCTCTCCAGCGCGGTCAACCAGGTACTCGACGGGGCCAAGCTCGTCCAGGCCGAGACCGGCCAGCTGGCCACCGACGGCAAGTCGCTGTCGGGCGACGCCGCCAAGGTCTCCGACTCGCTGACCGCGACCGCGGGCTCGATGCCCGTCCACGCGACGGCGGACCGCTCGCAGGTGGCCGCCCGGATCGCGGACCCGGTGACGGTGGAGACCGCGTCCACCGCACCGGTGGACGCCGGCATCGCGCCGCTCGCGATGGCGATCGCCCTGTGGCTCGGCGCCCTCGCCGCGCTGCTGGCGGTGCCCGCGCTGGGCCGCGACCGGCGGCGCTGGTGGGCCGGCCCGGTGGGCGCGATGGGGCTGGCCGCCCTCGTGGGGCTGGTCGCCGCCGCGCTCATGGTGGCGGGGATCCGCCTGGGCGTCGGCCTCGACGCGGCCCGCCTGCCGCTGCTGCTGGGGCTGAGCGCCCTGACCGCGGTGGCGTTCGCGGCCGTGCTGGGCGCGCTCGTGGCCGCGTTCGGGATCCGGGGCTGGGTGGCGGGCCTGCTGCTGGCCGGCCTCGGCATCGGCGCCTCGGGCTACCCGTTCGGCGTGGACGCGCTGCCGGGGCCGCTGTCGATCATCCGGCCGGTCCTGCCGACCTCCTGGGCGATCGACGGCATCCGGGCGGCCATCGAGAGCGCCAGCTCGTCGGTGGCGGTGGACGCGGCGGTGCTGGGCGCGTGGCTGATCCTGGGCGTGCTGGTGGTGCTGGCGGTGACCGCTGGCGCGGCGAGGCGCCGCGAGGAGCAGCCGGCCGCGGCGTGAGCCGGGGCGGCGGCACGGGTCCGGGCGTGGCGGCACGCCCGGGCGATCCGGGGGATCCGCCGCGCCGCGCCGGTCGCGCGGCGTCCCGCGGCCCCGGCGCCCGTCGTTGCCAGTTCCGTCGCTGCTAGTTGCGGCGGTCGGCGAGGTTCCGGCGGTCGGGCACGTACAGCCCGAGCCGCTGGTGGAGCAGGTCGAGCTCGCGCCGCAGCAGCCCGTCGAGGTCGCGCAGGCGGTCCTCGGCCGTGGGCGCCTCCAGCAGCGCCTGCTTGCGGTCCAGCTCCGCCTGGACGATGCCGGTGAGCAGGAACGACAGCGGGGACGGGTCCTCGGGCACGCGGAGCGACTCGAGGGTGGGCTCGCGGCCCTCGTCCTCGTCCGCCTCGGCGCGCACCTCCTCGACCGGCTCGCCCTCCACCTCGACCTCCACCTGGACGTCCACCGGCAGGCCCAGCTCGCCGTCCTTGGGCTGGAGCTCGCGGAGGTACTCGATGAACCGCGACCCCACCCGGTCCACGAGGCGGGCCGCGGCCTCCGGGTCGCCCACCTCGTCGGGCAGCGGCTCCACCTCGGCCACGAGGTACGGCTCGGCCTCCGCGTCCACCTCGAGCACGGTGAACCGGCCGGTGCCCACCACCAGCAGGCTCCAGCGGCCGTCGGCGAACTTGGTCGCCTCGCGGATCTCGGCGAACGTGCCCACGCCGGCGATCGCGAGGTCCGCGCCCTCGCCGGCCCGGGGGGCCACCTCGGAGCCCTCGCGGATGAGCACGACGCCGAACGGCGACGACGCGTCGAGGCAGCGGCGGACCATCAGCCGGTAGCGCTCCTCGAACACGTGGAGCGGCAGCGCGATGCCCGGGGCGAGGACGGTGTGCAGGGGGAAGAGCGGCAGGCGCACGGGACGAGAGTAGGCCGAGGCGCCGGAATCGCGCGAGCCGCCGGTGGCCGGCGGCTCGGGATCGGCGGATCGAGGTGCGGTCGCGCGGCGGGCGGCCCGCGCGCCGGTCAGGCGGTCAGTGGGAGCAGGCGTGCGGCGCGCCGGCGTCGTCGGCGGTGCGGAA